>CAZGUL010000213.1:0-5708 GCA_964529055.1 uncultured Spirochaetaceae bacterium | reverse complement strand
TCCTCCACCGGGTAATATTCCCCGGCCTTTCCGCCTCCTCCAGCACCCGGTAGTTCCACCGGCACGAGTGGGCGCAGGTGCCCTGGTTTCCGGAGCGGCCGGCCATCCAGGCGCTGAGAAAACAGCGGCCGGAGTAGGCGAGGCACATGGCGCCGTGGACGAAGACCTCGATTTCCAGCTCCGGGTTTTTCGCCTTTATTTCCGCCGCCTCTTCCAGCGTCACTTCCCGTCCGAGGATGACCCGCGAAAAGCCCAGGTCCCGGTACATCCGGGCGGCTTCCGCGTTGGTGCAGTTCGCCTGCGTCGACAGGTGGAGCTTCGCGGACGGAAACCTTTTCCGCAGGGCGGGTACGATCCCCAGGTCGCTGACGATGAAGGCGTCGAAGGGAAAGCCTTCCAGCAAGCCGAGCCCCGCGTCCAGGCGGCGAAGGTCCCCGTTGTGGAAATAGATGTTCAGGGCGCAGTAGAGGCGCCTGTCTCCCTTGACCGCCCGCACGGTTTCGCGGTCCTCATCCCGGAAATTGTCGGCCTTGCCGCGCAGCGAGAAGTCCTTGATCCCGATGTAGGCCGCGTCGGCCCCGTAGAGGTACGCGTATTTGAGCTTTTCCGGATTTCCCGCGGGAGACAGAAGTTCCATGGGGGAGAGAGTAGGGACGGCGGCGGCGGATGTCAAGAACGGGGAACCGCCGAGGTTTGACAACCCGGAGACTGGGCGGTACAATCGGCGGCATGAACACAATCATCGTTCCGAGAAAAACCCTTTTCGGGGCCGGCGCCTTCGCACAGCTCGGCCCCGCCGCGCGTGAAGAGGGCCGGACGGCCTTCGTCCTGGCCTATACGAATTCCGGGGAATTCCGCTCCGCGGTCGCGTCGAATCTCGAAGCCGCCGGCGTGCGTGCGGTGTTTCACGATACGGTTGACGGGGAGCCCGAGGCGGGCTACATGGACTCCTGCGCGGCGGCCTGCACCGGGGCGAAGTGCGACCTTGTCGTCAGCATCGGCGGCGGGAGCGTCATCGACACGGGAAAGATCGCCGCCATCATGGCGTCCCATCCGGGACCGGTGGCGGACTACCAGATGGGGCGGAAGGAATTCTCCCTGCCCGCCTTGCCGCACGTCGCCGTTCCCACGACGGCGGGCACCGGCGCGGAGGCGACGAAGGTCGCCGTGGTGACCAACAAAAAGGCGGGAATCAAGAAGAGCATCGGCCACCCGTCCCTGATCCCCCGTACGGTGATCCTCGATCCCGAACTGACGCGGAACCTTCCTTCCCGGCTGACGCTGCTTGTCGGACTGGACGCCCTGAGCCACGCCATGGAGTCCCATGTTTCACCCAACGCGAGCCCCTTCACCGAGGCGTACTCGGCGCGGGCCGTCGAACTGATCCGGGAATACCTTCCCCGCTGCGTGCGGGACGGCGGCGACATGGCCGCCCGGGAGGCTCTGCTGGTCGCCAGCAACCTGGCGGGTCTGGCCCTGAACGCCGGGGTGGGGGCGGCGCACGTGCTGGCCCAGCCCCTCAGCGCGGCGTCGGGGCTGTCCCACAGCCTCGCCATCGCCCTGCTGCTTCCCGCGGTCGTGGAAGCAAATCACCTGCACAGCCCGGCGAAATACGCGCGGATCGCCGCTCTCCTGGGGGAGAACGTCCACGGCCTGGACGAGAAGGCGGCCGCGGCGCGGTCCGTCGACGGCCTGCGGAACCTGTACCGGGTCCTCGGCTTCGCCGAGACCTTGAAGACCCACGGCGTGGAAGCTCAGCTTTTCCCCGCGGTCATGGAATCAGCGGCGAAATCCACCCGGCACATCTCGACGAACCCGCGGCCGGTTACCGACGAGCTTCTGCTGGACATCCTGGGCCGTTCGCTGTGATGTTGGACACCCATCTTCACGTTTATGCGACCGACCTGCGGGCATACCCCCGTGCGGCGGGAGGGGCTTCCCCGCCGTCGGAACCGGCCGAAGCTGCGGATTACCTCGCCGCCGCCCGCCGGGCGGGAATAGAAAAGGCCGTTCTCGTCCAGCCTTCCGCCTACGCCGGCGACACCCGGTACATCCGGCGCGTCGCGGACGAGCATCCGGAAGTGTTCCGTTTTGTCGTGATCGCGGCGTACCGGGACGATGACGGCCCGGCCGCGCTGGAAAGGGAATGCGACCATCCCCGCATGCGGGGAGGACGGTTCAACCTGACGGCCGACAATCGCCCGCCGGAGACCCTGGCGGGCGACCCGGCCCTGCTGCGGACACTGGGAGTTCTCGCCGGAAGGGGCCGGGTCGCCGACCTGCATGTAAATTCCGGCGGGCTCGGCCTCGCGGCGGAGCTGGCCGCCCGGTTTCCGGAAACCCCCTTCATCGTCGACCACATGGGATACCCGGAACCCGGCGGATATCCCGATGGCGCGTACGCGGATGCGGTCCGGAGGCTCGCGTCCCGGGGCAACGTGTATTTCAAGCTGTCCGGCTTCGAGATGAAGTCCCGGACCGGCTTCCCCTTCGCCGACATGACGGAATACGCGGCCTTCATTCTGGAAACCGCGGGAAGCCGCCGCTGCATGTGGGGGTCCAATTACCCGTTCGTCAACGCTACGGCGGGCATAGCGGAAGTCCTCGGACGTGTCCGGGAAATCGTCGGCCCCGGCGCGGCGGCGGATGTTTTTTACGAAACGGGATATTCACTTTTCTGGAGGAATGCGGAATGAAGGTCTTGATTGCGGGCGGCGGCGGCATCGGCGGTTTTCTCGGCGGTTTTCTTCTCCGGAGCGGAGCCGCGGTGGATTTCCTCGTACGGCGGGAGGAGGCGAGAAAGGCCGTCCTGGCCGGAGGACTCCGGGTGGAATCCCGGGAGGGCTCCTTCACGGTGCGGCCGGAGGGTGTGTACACGGAACTTCCCGCGGGCTACGCGGCGGACCTCCTGGTCGTCGCCGTCAAGGGACAGGCCACCGGCGCCGTTCTCGCGAAGCTCGGAGACGCGAAGTTCGAAACCGTCGTTTCCCTTCAGAACGGGCTGGACAAATACGAAATCCTGGGAGAAGTCTTCGGCCCGGACCGGGTTCTCGGAATGTTCACTTTGAGCTTCGCCACGGCCGCCGGGGACGGGGTTATAAAACTCGAAAAACTGGGCCCCACCTACATCGGGCCCATCGCCGGCGCGCGGGAAAAACAGGCGGAGGAAATCGCCGGGACCTTCGAGGCTGCGGGGCTGCCCGTGGCGCGGACGGACGACATCCTGTCCTGCGAGTGGTCGAAAAAGGCCCACTGGATCCCTGTATCGATGATTTCCGCCGTCGCCGGGTGCTTCTTTTCCCGGGTTTTTTCCTCGCCGGACCTCCGGCGGCTCTACCTACTGTCGATGCGGGAAGTCGCCGCGGTCGCCCGGGCCCAGGGCATACCGGTCCGGGACGTGGAGGACTTCGAGCCCCTCACGCTGACGGGGATGAGCGAGGAGGAAGCGCTGGAGCGCCTGCGGATGAAGGGCGAGGCGCTGGAGAAGGGCCCCCTGGGCGGGTACAAGCAGATCATGCTGCAGGACCTCGAGGCGGGCAGGAAAACCGAAATGGAGGAAACCGGCGGATTCGTCGTCCGCAAGGCCCGGGCCGCGGGTGTAAGCGCCCCGCTCCTGGACGCCATGGCGGCCGTCATCCGGTACCGGGAAAACGCGGCGCCGGCCTCCCCGTAAGGCTTCCGGGGCTGCCCCACCTTTTCATTACGGTCCGATTTCTCTATAATGCCGTCCATCCATGAGCGGCGCGGCGAGCGGCAAAAAAGGCGGGAGAAAAAACGGTCCGCCGAAGGCGATTCTTCTCCTGTCCTGCCCCGACATCCGGGGCATCGTTGCGGAGGTGTCGCACTTCATTTTCACCTACAACGGCAACATCCTCCGGTCGGACCAGCACAGCGATCCGGAGACCGACACCTTCTTCATGCGGGTTGAGTGGGACCTCTCGGAATTCAAGATCCCGGAAAGCAAGATAGCCCCGGCCTTCGAACCCATCGCGGAAAAATTTTCCATGAACTGGCGGATCGAGTTCTCGTCCCGTACGACGCGGATCGCCGTTTTCGTATCCCGGCTCGATCATTGCCTGTACGATCTTCTTCTGCGGAGCAAGGAGGGGGAGCTGCCGGGGGAAATCGTCATGATAGCGGCGAACCATCCGGACCTGGCGCCGGTGGCCGGGTATTTCGGGATACCGTTCCACCTGGTCGAGGCGGGTCCCGACGCAGACAACCGGCATCTGGAACTGCTCCGGGCCGTTTCGGTGGACCTGGTCGTCCTCGCCCGGTACATGCAGATCCTGGGTGACACCCTTGTCGACGCGTACCGGAACAGGATCATCAACATCCATCACAGCTTTCTGCCCGCCTTCGTCGGGGCGAAGCCCTATCACCAGGCCTTCGCGCGGGGGGTGAAGATCATCGGCGCCACGAGCCATTACGTCACGCGGGAGCTCGACCAGGGACCCATCATCGAGCAGGACACCGCGCGGATAAGCCACCGGGACGCGGTGCCCGACCTGGTGCAGAAGGGAAAGAATCTGGAAAAACTCGTCCTGTCCCGGGCGGTGCGTCTGCACCTGGAGCACAGGATTCTCGTTTTCGGAAACAAGACGGTCGTATTCGGCTGATCGAAACAGGAGAGTGTATGGTTGAAGCCCTGAAGAAAAACCCGAAATTCAAAGGCCGGCGGGGGCCGGTCGTTCTCGCGATTCTCGACGGAGTCGGCTGCGGCTCCCAGCCGGAAGGCGACGCCGTCCGGGAGGCGATGACCGGAAATCTGGACCGTCTGCGGCGGGACTGGCCCGGCACGAAGCTGAAAGCCCACGGAACCGCGGTGGGTCTTCCCTCCGACGAGGACATGGGAAACAGCGAGGTGGGCCACAACGCCATCGGCTGCGGGAGGGTGTTCTCGCAGGGGGCCAAGCTCGTCACCCGGTCAATCGAGTCCGGGGCCCTCTTCGCCGGGGAAACGTGGAAAAAGATCGTCGCCAACGTCACGGCGACGGGAGGGGCCCTTCACTTCATCGGGCTTTTTTCCGACGGCAACGTGCACAGCCACATGGACCACCTGAAGGCCATGCTCCGGCGCGCCGCGGAGGTCGAAGGAGTCCGGAAGGCGCGGATCCACATTCTGCTGGACGGCCGGGACGTGGGGGAAACCTCAGCGCTTGAATTCCCCGCTCCCTTCGCGTAAGGCATCGCCGGTCTCAACGCGGGGGGGGGCGATTTCCGGATTGCGTCCGGGGGCGGCCGCCAGGTCATCACGATGGACCGTTACGGGGCGAACTGGGACATGGTCCGCAAGGGCTGGGAAATCCACATCCACGGGGAGGGCCGGCAGTTCGCCTCCGCCCGGGAAGCGGTGGAGACCCTCCGGAAGGAGACGAAGGCCATCGACCAGGACCTGCCGCCCTTCGTAATCGCCCGGGACGGCCGGCCCGTCGGCCCCGTCCGGGACGGTGACTCGGTGATTCTCTTCAACTTCCGCGGCGACCGCGCAATGGAGCTGACGGCCGCCTTCGAGCGGGACGACTTCGACAAGTTCGACCGGGGACGCCGGCCGAAGGTCGAGTTCGCCGGCATGATGGAATACGACGGGGACCTGCACGTGCCGAAGCAGTATCTGGTTTCTCCGCCATCCATCGACCGGACGCTGGGCGAGTACCTGGTGGCCTCCGGGGTCCGCCAGCTCGCAATCAGCGAGACCCAGAAATTCG
>CAZGUL010000212.1:0-5725 GCA_964529055.1 uncultured Spirochaetaceae bacterium | reverse complement strand
GCTCCGGTTCATCAGGTCCTGTATCTTCTTCGCCGCCACGGCCGGCTTGCTGATGACCGCCGGCCCGGCGACGCAGCCTCCCTCGCAGGCCATGACTTCGATCAGGTTCCCTTCCTCCTTTCCCCCGGCGTAAAGCTTGAGCTGTTTGACGGCCTTGTCGGAAAGCCCGTTCACCAGGATCGGCCGGACCGCCGGGGCGCCTTCGGCCGCGGCCCGTGCGGCCACCGCCGCGGCGACTCCGCCGGCGACGGGAAACCCGCGCCCGCCGGCAGTTGCCGTTGAATCCGCGGTTTCCGGCTCGCAGGAGGCGACGTCGACGCCCCGGGCGACGAACATGGCGCCCAGTTCCTCCGCGTTGAGAACATAGTCGACCAGGGAATCGCCGAGCGCCTCCTGTTTCTTCGCGACGCAGGGGCCGATGAATACGGCGACCGTATCCGGATTTTTCCTTTTGGCCAGGGCTGCGGCGTAGTGCATGGGGCTGCGGGTCGCCGACACGAAGGGTTTCAGCCCCGGGATGTGTTTGGAAACGCATTCGGTGTAGGCGGAGCAGCAGGAGGTGGTCATGAATGGGGCTCCGTTTTCCAGACGTTCGGAAAATTCCGCGGCCTCCCTGCGGATCGTCTCGTCGGCCCCCAGCGCGACTTCCAGAACTTCCGAGAAACCCACGCGGCGGATGGCGGCGACTGTTTTTTCCGGTTCCGCGGGATACTGGCCGGCGATGGCCGGCGCATACAGGGCCGTGACATGCCTGCCCTCCCGCATCGCCCGGATGACATCGACGATCTGGGACCTTTCCATGACCGCCCCGTACGGGCACTCGGTCAAGCATTTTCCGCAGAAGATGCATTTTCCGTAGTCGATGGTTTCCTTGCCCGACGAGTCCTTCGAGATGGCACCCACCGGGCAGGCCTCCTCACAGGGGACGGGTACTTTCACGATGGCGTGGTAGGGGCACACCTTCTGGCACAGGCCGCAGGTGACGCAGGTCTCGGGGTCGATTCGGGCCTGCCCCTTATCGATCGTTATCGATTTTTTGGGGCAGTTCACCTGGCAGGGACGGGCGACGCACCCCCTGCACGCGTTGGTGACGAAGTAATGGCTCCGTACGCAGGCGCTGCACGCCTCGTGGGCAACGGTCAGGATCGGCTCCCGGGTTTTGGAGCGGGCGCCGGCCTCTCGCGCGTAGGCGGACAGGGGCTTCAGCTCGTCCTCTTCCTCTTCCACCGCGAAACCGAGGGCCGCCATCGCCCTGTATTTTATGACCGCCCTGTCGTGGTGAATGCAGCAGCGAAAGGAGGCGGAATTCCTGGGGATGATTTCCAGCGGAAGCCGGTCGATCTTTTCCTCCGCTCCGCCCTCGAAGGCAAGCGACGCGATTTTCACCAGGACCTGCCTGCGGAAATGAGTGGCGTTGTTGTTGTATGTCATAGCGGCCTCTCGTCCGGAATCCGGCGCCGCAGCTCTTCCAGGATTTTGGGTACCGTGGCCTCGCACAGGACCCGGTCCCCCACGAGTGCGAACGGCGCCTTTCCGTAGCGTCCTCCCTTGCACAGATCGAGGCAGGGGGATCCTTCCACGGCGACGCGGTCCCTCAGTTCATCCGGCAGCTCGTCCTCGAGCCCCAGCAGGTTCGCCCCGCCCATGACGTAGCAGGTCGTACCGGTGCAGATAACGATCCTGACGCGGTCTTCAATCATTTCTGAACTCCTTTGGTCCCCGGTTCAGACGAACCGTACGTGGACCTCCTTGAGATATTTTTCCTCCAGCAGCCTGGCGGCCTTTTTGACCACGTTGCGCCGGATTTCCAATTCCACCGGCACGTTGGGGTCCTGATGCGCTTCGTTTATCTTTGTTCCCACGACGAAATGGATGATGTCGCTGTTCAGCAGATGGTCCGCCATCATCACGGCGGAGTTTTTCGGCAGTCTTTCCAGCGGGGTGCCGCTTTCCAGAATTTCCGCGACCTTTCCCATGGTCAGAATTCCTTCGGTGACCAGGTCGACGCCCTCCATTTCCGAATGGGGGGGAATTTCCCTGTCCAGATTCTTCAGGCACACCCTGATTCCCCGGCCGAGTTCGCGGGCCACGATGTTCGCGGTGGTGCCGCCGGCGACGATTTTCTTACCGGGGAAATCCCTGACCAGATCCGCGATGTCCCTGTCGCGCTCCCGGGACGTGGGGGGGCCGGTAAGCACCAGGGTCGTCCTGGGTTCCCGGAAATACACGACGCCGCAGGTTATATCGTCCTTCGCCTCCATGACGTCGTTCCAGATGCTTTTCTTGACCAGCCCGCGGGCGATGTCCCGGGCCGAGATCAGGGCGTCCTTGCGTATCATGTCCCGGACGAACGCTTCGGCGCCCCGGATACCCCATCCCAGCGGGGTCGCGCCGGTGCCCATTCCGGACTGGGTCACCCCGTCGGAAAAGAAAACGAGCCTGTCGCCGGGCTCGGCGTGAAAGGTGGAAAAATGCAGGATGTTTTCCCGCCTTCCGGTTTTCCGGAACCGTACGGCCTTTTTCTCCAGCCGTGCGATTTCGCCCTCCCGGACCAGAATGAAGGGAGGGTTTTCGTATTCCATCACCCGGACGTTCATGTTTCCGTCGATGTCGACGATGGTGAAGGTCGCGTAACTGATGCGCCTCTCGGAGCAGACCGGCAGGGTTTTCATGATGATCCCCGCCGTCCGTTCGATCGGGATGTCCCCCGAGATGCAGGAAACGGCCATCGTGGCGGTGAGGGTCGAAAGGACCCCGGCCTTGATTCCGCTGCCCAGGCCGTCGCTGAGGACGGAAACGATGCGGTTGTGTCCGGGGATTTTCCGGGACAGGAAGGTGTCCCCTTCCGCCAGCTGCCGGCATTTGCTCGCCTGGTAGTGATCCACTTCGATGAAGGTGTTCATTCCCCGCCCCCGAAGGACTGCACGATGGCGTTCAGCATGACCTCGCTTTCGGCGGCATTCTCCCCCAGGAGGTAGGCGATTTTCTGCACCGTGGAGAGATGCTTGCGGATTATGTTCTCCGCCTGGGAGACGATCCTGTCCTTCTGCACGAACGGCGCCGTGACGTCCTGGAAAATTCCCCCCACGACCCGGTTCTTCTCGATGGTGAAGATGGAACCGTGAAGGACCGTCTGACGGACATGGATGTCCTTTTCCAGCAGGGCCGTTCCGGTGGTCATGACGGCGCGGAAATGATCGTGAAACGGGGCGATTTTCTGCAGGGCCGCGCCCTCGAGTCCGGGTTTCGCCTCGTACAGCATCGGGACATCCCCTCCCAGCATCCGGGCGAAACTCTGGTTGCATTCGATGACGGTGAGGTCCTCGTCGACGATGACGACGCCGGACGGCATGGTCCGCAGCAGGGCGTTCGCCTTTTTCTGCGCCAGCGTCCTCATGTAGGACACGCACATCGTCTGCTCCGCCTTCCGGGAGAGAAAGGCGGCGGCGAATTCCCTGCATGTGTCATAGCCGCAGGCGCCGCAGTTCAGTTCGTCGTCGGGGCTGTGCTTCCCGATCTTCGCCAGCGCTTCCCGGATGTCCTCGCTCCGCGGAACGGGCAGGGAGGCGGATTCCATTTCCCAGCGGGACCGGATGTCGGTCTCGGGTTTCGGCAGCCGGCTTGCCGGAGCCGCCCCGGCGTACCGAAGTATCTGCGCCCGTTTGCGGATGGTGCCTTTCCGGGTGGAGCACCGGGGTCCGTTGACGCAGCCGCCGCCGCACGCCAGGAGCTCTATGAAAACGGGTCCATCCCCGGCGGCGTCGATCTCCTCCAGGGCGCCCCTGATTCCGCCGATTCCGGAGAAGGACATGAATCTGCCGGAGTCCAGGCCGGACCTTTCCCTGATGGTCGCGGCCATGCCGCCGTCGATGGGGTACAGGGCCCCCTCGTGGCACCGTTCCGGAACGAAACCGCTGACCGCCGCGGGGCGCATGCGTTCCGGGTCCAGGCTTTTCTCGTCGAACCAGGTACGGAGGTCCGAGAAGGTGATCGCGGCGGCGAGGAGTTCCGGATGCAGGTCGGCTTCCCGTTTTTTCGAGATGCACGGACCGATGAAGACGATTTCCGTTTCGGGGCCGTACAGCTTTTTCAACATCGCGGCATGGGCGAGAAGGGGGGAGTAGAGGTCCGTGACGCTCCTCCCGTGGTCGGGATGATACTTCTTCAGGAGCTCCACCGCGGTGGGGCAGGCGGACGAAAAAAGGATCGTCCTTTCGCCGATGCGCATCCTGTCAGCGACGACCCGGGAAACCTCCTCCGCGCCGAGGGCGGTTTCCGACACTCCGCGGAAACCAAGCGCGAGAAGGGCCTCGACCAGGGCTTCGCCGGGAACACCGGGAAATTCAGTCACGAAAGATGGCGCGAGGGACGCGTAAACGTTACCCGAAAGCGCGAGGAGCTGTTTGACCCTGTCCAGATCGTCGCGGACCTTTTTCGCTCCCACGGGGCATACCTGCACGCAGTGCCCGCAAAGGATGCACAGTTCGGGCACAACCTGCGCATGGCCGTTTTCGACCTTGATCGCTTTTACGGTGCATTCCCGAAGACATTTATAGCAGTCCTGGCACTGGGTCTTTTCGGTGTAAATCGGATTGACGATATTCATTGCGAACCTCACGGCTTCCTGAAATAGTGGTCCAGGAGGGCCGGCAGCGCGGAAGGGGTCACATGGTTCCGCTCTTCGCCGTTGAAGATGATGTTCGGGCCTATCCTGCAGTGATTCGCGCACAACTTCCCGACGATCTCGACCGAATCGGCCAGACCGTTCCGGTCAATGTACGAGCGGATGATTTCCAGATTCGTGCGGTTGCTCCGGGAAAAACACGAACTTCCCATGCAGACTTCGATGACGAATTTTCCGGTGTTCATGATACCACCTTATTGTGAATAATATCACAATATATAGGTATCATTATTTTTAATGTGATTCAAGTATTTTTAATAAATTTTTATAGAATTTTTACCCACACTGCCCCGTGAGTCCTCCGCCATGCGGGATACCGGGGGCCGGCGGAGGACCGGACTTCAGGGCGCGACGGTGTGGAGGATTTCCAGGTCCCTGTCAGCGCCGGCAGTGATCGTATAGGGAACTTTCAGAACTTTTCGTTCCAGAAAGCAGAGCGTTTCCTTTTCATCCTCACAGTAAATCACCGTGGTTTCCAGATTCAGCACACCTTCTCCGGGCGTGAACTCGGCGGGAAAGGAGAGCGGGAACTTCGGTCCCGCGACGATGCGCTCCGCGGGCCCCGTGAGGCGGATTCCCGTTCCTTCCACGGAAACCGAGAAGGATGAAGCCGCGTCGGGATTCGGTTTGAAACCCGGCGGAAGCCTCACGGAAACCTGGATGTTCCCCTTCCCGGGCGCTGCGGTTCCCGGGGCCAGGGTCAGTTCGCTTCCTGCCCCCGTTCCGAGGGTGCCAGCGAATTTTTCGTACCCTTTCAGCACGATGGAGCCGGTTTCGCCCGACGCGATGTCGATCACGCGGACCGTGTGATTGTTCGTGTCGGCCACGTAGAGTTTTCCCGCCGCGGCGTCGATTCCGCCGGGCTCGCTGAACCGGGCTTCCCTGCCGTTCCGGTATCCGCCGTCTGTCCCCGCGAAGGTCTTCACCTCCGCGGTTCCGGGATCGATCCGGCGGATCCTGTGGTTGTAGGTGTCGGCGGCGAACAGGGCCCCCTCGTGCCACGCGACGCCGAGGGGATGTTGAAAACGGGCGTCGGCGCCT
>CAZGUL010000211.1:0-5727 GCA_964529055.1 uncultured Spirochaetaceae bacterium | reverse complement strand
CTCGCAAAAGGCTGGGATGAAGGGCGGACGCACGTTCTTGCCCCGAACAATCTCGTGTTCCGGAACTGGGACGGAAGCGAAAGGAGGCTTTCTCCCGCGGATCAGGACGCTATTCTCAAGGAGCTCCAGGACGCGCGGGCACAGAGTATCCTGGAAGAGAATAGCGAGATCGAGGCGCTTCTTTCCCAAAAACTCCTTGCCTATCAGAAAGCGGGAATGGCGCTGCGCGAGGTGGATATTTGGAGGGACCTGGAGAGCGGGGACCTCGCGCGGTTCAAGGACAGGAAAACCGTTTCCACCTTCGCTTCAGCCTGGATCGACACGGTCCGCAGCCGAAACGAGATTCTTGATAAAAATGCTCGGGAGGATGTCGGGAAAAGTGATCCCGCGGTGTATGACGCCGTGCACCGAAAACTTCTTCTCATGCGGGCGACGGGAATCCCGGCTTTGGAAAGGTTCGCCCTTCTGAATCAATTCAGTCAAAGCCTGGCCGCTCCTGACCTGCAGAAAATGCTCGTGATTGCGCAGGACGATTCTCCGATGGATCCGGTCGTGTTGATCGGTTATGAAATCCTGGATGAGCATTTCAAAAAGGTCAATAAAAAAGAGACGACGATTTCCGTTTCCGATCAGCAGGCCTACAGGCGGCGCCTTGCCGAGGAAATTATATCCCGAAAATACGACAAAAAAGGAAACATTAACTTCAATACGCTCCTCGGCCCCGAGGAGGTGCGGAAGCTGTCTGAAAATATGGTCGGAATTATCAACGGGGAAACCCTGAAGAAGTCCACCGGGCTTTTCACCATTTTCAAGAGTCCGGGGCAAATACGGAAAGAAAATATTTTCAGTTTCCTGGAGAAAATCCAGGAAGGAAGTCTTGCCGGAGTAACCGAGGCTCCGGAAGCGGCCGACGCATACCGCGAGGCCTCAAATTTCCTCCGGCAGGACCTTGCCGCTGCGCTCGGCGTCTCCACCGACAACGTTCTTCCGTTGCGGGAGAAGGACACAGGACAGATCGTTCTGAAAGACTCCCGGGCAAGGACGCCCCATCTCTACACGGCGGTGACGCAGGGCGGTGAAGTCCATTGGTTCCGAAAAGCGATTGATCCGAAAACGAAAACCTGGGGAGAATACCGGCCCGTTGAGCGGCTGCAGACGCCGCAGGAAGCGCCCGATGTCGCGACGGATCCCTACGCTTTTTTCAGCTTGTACGGAGTTATGCCATGAGCGATCTTCTCACGCATCCCTGGGCAAAACAGGAAGAAGAACGCTACCAGCCGATTCTCACCGACGCGGGTAACCTCCCCGGTCTCAGGCCCCGGGAACCGGCGGATCCGTCCCGGCATTGGGAGAACTTCACAGAAATCACCCGGGAAGCTTCGCCGGACCTCGCGAAGCCGAGAAAAAGCAGCTTCGATGAACAGTTTTCCGAAGACCCGTTCTTCCGGGACCTGGGAACCGTCTTGGGGAAAAGAATGGCCGAGTCCGACGATCCGGTTTTTACGGCCACGAAAGCGAAGGTATCTCTCCAGCTCTCCTCTCTCCTCAATCTGGATCCGGAATACGTGTACGACAACTTCGACGCGGTGGGAAGCTCCTGGACGGGAAAGACACGGGCTCCCGACGGCTGGTATGAGGCCGTTGCCGACACCTTCAAGCTTGCCTGGAAAGAGAACAGAATCAATAAACTGTATTTTCGTATGATGACGGACGGGAACTCTGAGGAGCTTCGGCGCGAGATCGAGGAAGAAAAAAAGGATATGCCGGGGCCGGATATCTATGGTCGCTGGTTCCCTGTTCAATGGCTGAAGGACGCCTCTCTATTCGTCGGTCAGAAGTTGGAAAACACTGCTCCCGCTCTTGCCGCGGGCGGTGGTACGGCAGCCGCGGGAATGGCGGGCGTGGCGGCTCTGTCCTTCGCTTTTCCCGGACTGGGGACTCTGGGTGCCGTTGCCTTGAAAACTGTCGGAATGAAGACGTTCGGGGCGGGGTTCAGCGCCGCATACTCAGCCCAGGCAGGCATGGCGGAGGCCGGAGCGTCTTACCGGGACATGATCGAAGAAGGAGTGGATCCCGGGATTGCCCGGCCGATCGCTTTTGCGGTCGGCGGCCTCAATATGGGCCTGGAGTATCTGCAGCTGAAAACCATCCTCAAGGCCTTTCCCGGGGCGGACAAACTTTTCACGACGGCTCTTCGAGCATCTGTTTTCGAGAATATCGTCACCGGCCGGATTCGCAGCTACGCGGCAAAAGCGGCGCTCAGGTTTGCGGGAAAAACCGTGGGGACAGGATTGACGGAAGCTCTTCAGGAAGCGGCACAGGAAGTCGTAGGACTCATCGGGGATACGGCGGCGAAGAATCTGAACAACCGGATCAAGGGTACGGAACTTGATACGGTGAGCTTCCGTGAAGCCGCGGCTCAGGTTTGGGAAGTCGCGAAAAGCACGTTTCGCGGCGCTACAGTTCTCGGCATTCCGGGAGGCGTCGCCTCCGGATGGAGCGCCCTTTCCGAAGGGAGGAAGAACGAGGGAGAAAAGAAGACGGCGCCCCTGCCCGAGGAGGGAAGAGAGAAGACGTCGCCCTCCGGAGAGCAGGCGGGGCCCGGGCGTGATCGGAGACGGGAAGTCCAGGCGGAACTGGATGGCGCCCTCGCGGAAATGCGGGAGAAAAAAACGGAGCAGGCCGTCCTTCGCGCTGCAGCCCTCACGCGACGCCTTGAAGAGCTTGAACGGGAAGAAGCCCCCGTTCCTGGCGAAAAGCCTGCTGCCGGCGGGGAACAGGAAGAGCCTGAAGCGGCTTCCGAAACGGCTTCTCCTGCGGAGATTCCCGTCTGGCGCATGAGCCGGGAGGAAAGAATCCGGCGGAGAATGGACCTGGAGGACTCTCCGCTTCCCGTTCCGGAGAATCTTGCCCACGCGCTGAAGTCCGAACCGCTTCGCGAGCTCATAAAAAAACATATTCCCGCCATGAGCGAATCCCAGGTGGACGGCTCGATCCTGATTCTCGACCTCCATGCCGCCGTAAACGGAAAGAACTTCGCGACGCTTGTCGGGGAGTATTTCGCTCCGGGAGTTTTTGCCTCTCCCGAGGAATCCTCGGCGATGCTTGCGGATCCCCGAAAGAAGGCGGCCGTGAAGTTCCTGGAGGACGGAAAGGCACTCATGGCGTTTTCCGAACGGGCTGATTTCTCAAGTTGGCTTGAGGAAGTAACGCACGTTCTGCGCAGACACCTGGAGCCGGAAAGCCTTCGTATAGCCGAAGAGGTGTACGGGATAACGGACGGCGCCTGGTCCGTTGGACACGAGGAACGCTTCGCTCAAGACCTTCGCGATTATCTTCTCGACGGATCCTCTCCGAGCCCGCAGCTTGAGGGCATTTTCAAGAGATTCGCCGAGTGGCTCAGACGCATCTATTCCACTCTGAAGAAAAAATCCGCCCTTGATCCGCGGCTACGGGATGTCTTCGACGGGCTCTTCTATAGACCCGAGAGCCCGCTTTCCCAGGGCGTACCCGCATACACCTCGCCTGATCAGGCAAATTCGGTGGAGTCTGTTCTTTTTCAAACCGACGAGGTTTCTTCCCGGGAAATGGAAGAAGTCAGGCGGCGCTACGACGGGAAAGAAGGATTCCTGAAGGCGCCGAACGGAAAAAGAACGCTCCTTACCGAGCAGCAGTGGCTTTATGTCAGAACCCCCGGATTCAAAGAAAGAGCCGGAGACTGGGAGGCGATCGAAAGGGCAAAAGAACTGGAAAGTTCAAAAGCCATCACCATCGAAAGCGGGGAACTGAAAAGATTATCCGGCAAACCTTTGCGAAAGGCCGCGGAGAAGATCTATCGCGATATTGCATCTCGGGGATCCGTCGTGACTTCGGACGGAAAGTCCGTCACCCTTACCATGCGCGGCTTCCGGGAGATCAAGAGCCATTCAGCCGATGAGCGTGTCCTGAAGATCGTTCCAGATATTCACAATTTATTAAAAAACTCCCTATTCCTCTGGAGGGAAGACGATAGGAAAAATCGTCCGAACATCAGGGGATTCTTCAATTACGGAGTAAAAATTTCCCTGGAAGGAAAGACGCATTATGCCCGTCTTGTGATCCGGGAAGACAGTTCCGGGTACTTTCATTATGACCACGATATCGATGAAATTGAAGTTGGGAAAAAAGAAAACCAGGGAACCGCTCCGCACCTGATACCAAATCAGGGGGTGGATTACCCTGGCCACAAGAATAGTGTAACCCCTTGGATTGATTCTGTCAAGAATTTACCGATTGCAAAATATCTCGACGAGAATGGCGAGCCCCGCTTCAGAGAAGGACTTCCGGAGTTTGACGTTGAGCAGGGGAAGGGGTATACTGGAGAAGAGGATATTGCGTATGGATCGGCGGAAGAAGCAAACAGAATATTCGAAGAAGTCTCAAGCGGCTTCAGGCAGCTTGAATTCAATTTCTCTTCAAAAAACGACTCCGTTCAAATATCCAGGGGCCAGGCAGGACGCTATTCTGATTTTCGATATCGACGCATACCTGGAACATGGAAAAAACATCGCAGAATCTCATTCGTCGGCGAAAAAGTAGATAGCCTCCGCGGTCTTGCGGAGATGTTCTCCGTTTTCCGGCATCCCCGTCTTGAACACTTTCATATCGTTTATACCAATGATTCAGGGGAGATCCTCGGACATAACAGTATTTCCTCAGGATTGCCCTCAAGAGCTTTCGCCTCTGAAACAGGAAGCCCCGTAAAAAATATTTTCCGGATCAGAGAACGCATGCGCCGCCTTCAGGCAACCGGGTATTATCTCCTTCACAATCATCCGTCGGGCCGTGTAGAGAGTTCGCCGGAGGATATCGCCGTAACACAGAATTACCAGCGAAATATTCCGGGCCTGAAGGGACATATTATCATTGATCATGAAGCTTATACCTTCATCGATGGAAGGACCCTTTTTGAAGAGGAATTCTCGTATTCACCGAAAGGCAGGGATGATTTTCGGAAGGATGTCGGGGAGGCTCTCACTGCTACGGATGCGGTATTTAAAGTTGCAAAGGAAATAATCCAGGGAGAGACGAAAACCGCCGTCATTGTAGCGGATAATGCCTACCGGGTAGTTTCCTGGGATCCAATTCGCGCGGAAAGCTACAGCGAGGAGCTTATTCACCAGAAGGTCCGGGAAGCCGGAGGGTCCCGGGCTTTTCTTGTAACGAGCGCTCCCGAAGTGTATGAGATCGCGAAGAAAATGAAGGTCAGTAATAAAACCGGGAAATTTGACTGGCTCATCGATGTTGCCTTGTTGGATGGAGACTCCTTTACTTCGGCAGTGTCTCGGTTTGAGTTTGCACCGAAATCGCGACATGAAGATTACGTCGTTAAAAAATTACGTGAAGGAAAAGATTGGGGATACGTCTGGGAACCGGAAAATGTGACATATCTTACCGAAACACTCTTCCAGGATGATCCGGATTATGAAGAAATCCGGTCCGCCGTGGAGCGGGGGGAATGGGTTCCTGATTCCGTCCTGAACGAGTTCATATCCGAGGAGTGGGCCCGGGAAGAGCTTGATTTCCGAAAATCCCTGTATGACGATGTTCGGCTGTCTGAAAATGAAGAGGAGTTCGTCTCCTTTCAAATGGCTATGTCTCCCGTGGAAAAACCGGCGACGTACTGGGCCCGGGTTTTCGCGGAAGCAAAGTTCGCCGATGTGTCCCGGGAGGAAGGAAACAGGAGAT
>CAZGUL010000210.1:0-5728 GCA_964529055.1 uncultured Spirochaetaceae bacterium | reverse complement strand
CTTTTACCTGGTCCTGATTCATGCCGCCTACTATATCCGCCGGCCGGGGGCTCCGCAAGCGGTTCGGGGGGAGGGGGGACCGCCCCGCCCTGTGCGGGCGGGGCGGCGCCGGCCGGTTCAGACGACCATCGTGCTGAAGTCCGAGGGAACGCCGAGCTTTCTCTCGCCCAGGGCGCGGTCCAGGAACATGAATCCGGGATTTTCGCCCTTGCCGACGTACTTGAATTTGAGCAGGATGTCCGAGGCGCTTTTTTCCTCTTCCACCTGCTCGGTGACGTACCAGGCCAGGAAAATCTCCGAGGCGGCATCCTTCTCCGTCTTCGCAAGGGCCACCAGGTCCAGAATGCTCTTCGTGACGGTCTTCTCATGGGCCAGCGTGACGTCGAACATCTCCCTGACCGACTCGTACTGCCCCTTGGGGGCGGCGACGGCCTTCAGGTCCACGGTCCCGCCCTGGTCCTGGATGTACTTGTAGATTTTCATGGCGTGGAACATTTCCTCGTGGTACTGCACCATGAACCATTTCGCGAAGCCTTCCAGGCCGAGGTCGGCGCACTGGGCCGACATGGCCATGTACAGGTAGCCGGAAAACATTTCCTTGTTGATCTGATCGTTGAGGGCGCTCTGCATTTTCTTTGACAGCATGGGTTTCTCCTTAAGGAACTTATATGTGACGTTTTCAAATTTACAAAACCTGAGCGGAAAAGTCAAAGAAACTCGGGCGGAAGGCCCGGCGGGGCGCGCCGGGGGAGGAAGGATGCGGGGAGCCGCCGGAGACGGCTCTGGTTCAACCGTCCAGGGCGGCGAGGATGGCGGCGTAGTCCCGGGCGGAAAGTTCGGGTATGTTGTCCCTGTTCGAACCGTTGGCGGAGCTTTTCGCGGCCACCGTCGGAAAGTCACCGGCCGGCACCCTGAAACTCCGGAAATCCGGCAATCCGACCCGGCGGGCCAGGTCCTCGACGAATTCGACCGCCGCCGCGGCGCCGGGCCCCGCTCCCATGACGGTTCCCAGCCGGGAGTACCGTTCGCCGCAGGCGTCACGGCAGTACCGCATGACGGCGGGGAGGCACACCGCGTTGCAGACGCCGTGGGGGATGTCGTACATGCCTCCCAGGGCCTCGGCGATGCAGTGCACGGCCCCCACGTCGGAATGGCTGAAGGCGATTCCCGCGATGAGGCTGCCGAGCAGGACTTCGGACCGGGCATCCAGGTCCCCGCCGTTTTCCACCGCCCGGGGCAGGCCTCGGGCGATGAGCTCCGCCGCGTACAGGGCGCAGGCGTCGGAAACCGGTTCGGCGGCGCGTGACGTGTAGGCCTCGATGGCGTGGGTCAGGGCGTCCATGCCCGTGGCCGCCGTCAGGGACGGAGGCATGGAAAGGGTCAGCACCGGAACCACCAGGGCGTACCGGGGGGCGATCCGGGGGGATTTCACGGTGAATTTGAATTTTTCCGCCGTGTCCGTGATGACCGCCCCGAACGTCACCTCGCTGCCTGTGCCGGCCGTGGTGGGGACCGACAGGAGAGGCAGAGGGTCCGGACCGATGCGGGAACGGTCCTCGTAGTCCCGGGGCTTTCCCCCCTGCCGTGCAAGGATGGCGGCCACCTTGGCGCAGTCGATCGGGCTTCCGCCGCCGATCGCGACGATGGCGTCCGCCGAGAAAGCCCGGGCCGCATCCGCCGCGGCCGCCGCGTCCCGGTCCTTCGGGTTCGGTTCGACGGCGTCGAAAACCTCCGCGGCGAAGCCTTCCGCCCGGAGGGCTTTCAGCATTTCCCCGAACCAGGGCAGACGGACGAGCCCCGCATCGGTGACGACGAGAATTCTCCGCGCCCCGAGTTTCCGGCAGAATTCGGGAAGACGCCCGGAGCTGCCCGCCCCGTACTCGATGATCGTGGGCATTTCGAAACTGAAGGAACCGGTGAATGCCATCTGGATTCTCCTCTCAATCCGGCGCGCGGCGCCGCAGTATGATGGAGGCGGCTTCCGAGAACCCTTCCGCCGCCTCGTTGTCGGTGATGTAACGGGGCCCGTGAACGAGCCGTCCGAGAAACTCCCGGATGTTCGCGACCCCGATGGAATGGCGGAATTCGCGGAAGCCGGGTTCGTCGTTCGGCGAGTCGCCGACGAAGACGATTTCCTCCTGCATTTCCGGAAGCCCCCGGCCTTCCTCCCGGCGGAGGAATTCCCTGAGGCACGACATTTTGTCGTAATCGCCGTACCAGCAGTTGACGTGGATGCTCGACACCTTGCAGACCGCGCCGTGCCGGCGGGCCGCTGCGCAGATGCGGTCCACGGCCTCCGCTCCGAGGGGCGGAACGTCCTCGCGGAAATCAACCGCCAGGTCCGCTATCCGGTACGGCTGGTCGGCGGCGACGGCACAGCCGGGGACCCGGGCGAGGACCTCGGATTTCACCTTTTCCAGCGCATCCCTGCCGCGGTGGCGTTCCTCTTCGTTCTGGGTGTATTCCCTGCGCATCCGCCGGGCTTCCCGGTCATACGCGAAGTAGAATGCGCCGTTTTCCCCGATGACGCCGGCCACCGGCCACATTCGGGCGATGTGGTCGCACCAGCCGGCAGGCCTCCCCGTCACCGGGACCACCCGGATCCCCGCCCGGTGGAGGGCCCACAAGGCGGCGTAGGAGCCGTCGGGAAGGAGTCCGCCGGAAGTCAGGGTGTCGTCGATGTCGGTGAAAAGGTACGCAAGGCCGCGGCACAGGGAAACGGGTATGTCGGCGATCGGCAGGGGCATGGGAAATTCAGCCGCCCGCGATGGTGACGAGGACGCCTTCGAGGAGTTCCGAGATCGGGTCGAAGTACGCCTTGTCCAGGGCCTCGGAGAGCTTGTCGAATTCCTCCTCGGAATATTCCTCCTCCTCGAAAAGGAGCAGGGCCTTCTTCATGTCCGCCGTCAGCGCGAAGAGTTTCTCCTTCGCGTCCCGGAGGGAAATCTTTTCCTTCTCCTCGATGACTCCGAGGTAACTCTCGATGACCGCGCGGGCGCCGCGAAGGTCTTCCTCCGGATCGTCCTCCTCGCTGGAAATGATGCGCTCGAACAGGACGGCAACCAGGTTGCGGGGATCGTAGACGTCGGGGATCACGAGATAGAACTCCTCGTGAAAATCGTCCCAGCCGGCGGTCACCTTCAGAGGCTCCACGAAGACCGGACTGTTCTCGGTTTTCGCCCGCTCCAGGCTGTCGGCGAGCTGTTTCCGGAGGGCGTCGGTTTTGAGGCCGATTCCCATCACGGAGCATTCTTCAATCAGCTCCGGAACGCTCTGCTGCTTGAGGACCATGTCCCGTTCGGTGTACTTCGGTTTTTCCATGCCTGTTTACCGGGTGAGCCGCCGGATCGAACCGTCGGGGTTGCCGACCATGACTTCCGGGCTGCACCGGGAAAAAATTCCGTTGCCCAGAACTCCGGGAATCAGCGAAAGGGCTTCCTCCATTTTCCGGGGATCGAAGGCTTTCCGGAATTTGAGGTCGAGAAGGATGTTGCCGTTGTCGGTGATGACAGCACCCATCTTTTTGACCGCCATCCGCACGTCAGGCGCCGCGCCGAGGGCTTCGAACGCCCGTGCCGCGGGCACGCGGGCCTCCCGGAGCACTTCCGTCGGGATCGGGAACGACAGCCCCAGATTTTTCACCATCTTCGTCGAATCCACGACGACGACGAATTTCTTCGCGGCGTACGCGACGATCTTTTCGATGAGAAGTGCGCCGCCCCCGCCCTTCGTCAGGCAGAGGTTTTCATCCACCTCGTCGGCGCCGTCCACCGCGAAATCCAGAACGCCCCCGATTTCCGGATCGTTCATCGATCGCAGGGGTACCCCGGCCTTCTGGCATTCCATCTCGGTCTGGGAGCTGGTGGCCACGGCGAGGATGTCCGTCACCTTGCCGGACTTCAGAAGCTCGCCGAGCCGCTTCACCGCCCAGACGGCGGTGGAACCCGTGCCGAGACCGATCTTCATCCCGCTTTTGACGAATTCGTCGACGGCCGCATAGCCGACCTGCTTCTTGATTTCTTGAGCATCCATGAAAGCATACTACTCTCCGCCGTGCCCTCGTATCAAGGTGCCCGGCCGGTGTATACTCCCCGGCGAGATGCTGCCGAAAGACGCCCTGATACTGGCCCCCATGGCCGGAATAACCACACCCGCCCTGCGGATTCTCATTGAAGAGTACGGCGGCCCGGACCTGTATTTCACCGAGATGATCAGCGCCCCGGCCCTGCTCCAGAGGGGACCCTACGAGGCGTACTACATCGCCCCGGAACCCGTTCCGGAGAGGCTCGTTTACCAGCTCGTCGGGGGGTCGGAGGCGCCGGCCGCGGCCGCCGCGGAATTCCTGGACACCCTGCCGGGGTTCGGCGTTGATTTCAACATGGGCTGCTCGGCGCCGGAAATCGTGAAGGCCGGCGGCGGCGTCGCGTGGATGCGGGACGCGGAAAAAGCGCGCGCGCTGGCGGCCGCGCTGCGCCGGGCAGTGAAGGGGAAAAAGCTTTCCGTGAAGCTCCGCGTCGGTTTCGAGGACGATTTCGAACGACTCCTGGGCTTCTGCCGGGGACTGGCGGAGGAGGGGGTGGATTTCATCACCCTGCATCCGCGGATCAAAAAGGAAAAATTCAGCCGCATCGCCCGTTGGGATTACGTGGGGGCCCTGAAGCGGGAACTCCCCGTCCCGGTGATCGGCAACGGGGACGTGCGCTCCTTCGCGGACTACGCGGTGAAAAAGGAAAAGCACCGCCCCGACGGAATCATGATCGGCAGAAGCGCCGCCCGGGCTCCGTGGTTCTTCGCTTTTCTGCGGGCCAGGGAACGCGAGCCGGGGTTCGAGATGAAGGTCGACCTGGAAAGCGCGGCCGGAAGATTCCTGGATCTTCTGCCCCGCTGTCAGCCGGCGGACTTTCTGGAAAGCCGGGCGAAACGTTTTTTCGCGTATTTCTGCGAGAACCTTTTTTTCGGGCACGGCCTGTACACCGCGGTGCGCAACGCGGCGGGCTTCGCCGGGGTGGAAAGGGTCGTCCGGGAGTATTTTGCCCGTCATCCCGAGGCAAGGTACAAAACGGAAAAGAATTAACATATTTCCGTTGTCGGCCGATTTTTCTAGTGTATACTTTCATTTACCACAATCACTGCGGGGAAATCATGAAAGAGCTTGTTCGGCGTGTTTCGGCTTCCTGTAAAAAAGTTTCATTCACCCCGGAAAGACTGTTCGCCGCCGCTGCAATCGCGGTCCTCGCGGCGACGCCGTTTCTCGCCCGCCGGCCCGATCCGGCCGGAAATCTCGGCGTGGGACAACCCGAGCTGATCGCCATGCTGAATACCGGTGCGGGGGAATTGCCCGAATCTTCAGCGGCGGAAGAGCCGTTTCGGAACGTTCTGACTTTTTACCCTTACGTCGTCAAAAGAGGGGACACGATTTCCGGGATAGCCCACCATTTCGGCCTGAATCAGGACAGCGTCATCAGCTGCAACGCCGTGGAGAAGGCGAGGACCCTGCAGATCGGCTCGGTCCTCCAGATACCCAACATGAACGGCATCATGCATTCCGTCAAGGCGAAAGACACCCTGGAAAAACTCGCCGAAACCTACGCGGTGCCGCCGGAGCAGATCCTGGAAGCCAACAACATAGCCGCCCTGTCGGACGCCGCGGACGGAAAGGTCTTCATCCCCGAGGCGAAGCTCCCGGCCATCGAGCTCAGGCGCGTCTGGGGGGAGCTTTTCCGGTATC
>CAZGUL010000209.1:0-5871 GCA_964529055.1 uncultured Spirochaetaceae bacterium | reverse complement strand
ATCTCGAGGGCCTGTTTTTTCCTGCCCAGCCGGATGTGGCATTCGGCGATTTCCCCGTACAGGCGGGCGTTCCGGGGATCGTTTTTCAGGAGGCCCTCCAGCGATTCCACGGCTTCCGCGTAGTTGCCCTGCTGCTTGTTGATCAGGGCCAGGCCGAGGATGGCGAAGGCGTCGAATTCGATGTTCAGGGCCTTCCGGTAGGATTTCTCCGCCGCGGCGTAATCGCCCATGGCGCGGCTCGCGTCCCCGGCGCGGGTCAGGATGACCTTGTTGTCCGGGTCCAGGGCGAGGATCCGGTTCCAGTAATTCAGCGATTCACGGTGCATGTTGAGTCCCCGGCAGCAGTCCGCCATGCCGAACAGGGCGTAGAAGTTGTCCGGATCGCGTTCGAGCGCCCGGGTGAAGACCTCGAGCCCCTTCTGGAAGGTCTTCAGCTTCCGGTGGCAGTTCCCGATGGACGTGAGCACCCGGATATCCACGTTTTCTCCGTGGGCTTCCACCATCCGTTCCCAGTAGAAGAGGGCCTTCTCGTATTCCTTGAAATCGTAGTACAGATGTCCCAGGCCGATGAGCGCGTAGGGATTGTCCTTTTCCGTCGCGAGTACCCGTTGGTAAATTTCCCGGGACCGGGCGATGTTCCTGACCTTCCGGTAGGCGTCGGCAACCCGGGTCAGCACGGTGACGTTCCTGTCGTCGTGGAGCAGGTAGCGCTCCCATATTTCGATGGCCCTGCCGAACTGCTTCAGCGCCTTGTAGCAGTCGGCCAGGCCGAACAGCGCGTAGTTGTTTCCCGGATGCCGGTCGAGGCATTTCTCGTACCGGGCCGCCGCCCCGTGAAAATCGCCCCGCTTCCGCGCGGCGTCCCCCAGGCCCACCAGCGCGTAGGTGTTGTCCGGCTCGATGTCGAGGATCCGCGAGAAGCATTCTTCCGCGTCGGCGACCCGGTTTTCCTTCAGGTACAGGTAGCCCTTCTGGGAAAATTCGGATATTTCCGGCTTTCCTTCCTCACGGACGGGTTCCTGAAGGTCCAGTTCCCGGCCGTCGTCCAATCCGTCGTTGTTACCCGATTCGTCGATCATTATTCCTCGTCTTCCCGTTCGCCGCCGTCCTCCGGTTTCAGCCATTCCCGGATCACGAAGGCCATTTTTTCGATCAAAAGGCCGGATTTCGCTTTTTCTTTCGCCATCCAGTACATCCGGAAGGCTTCCAGAAGCTCTCCCTGCCTGTAATGGTGGTCGCCCATCCGGATGAGCCCGTCGCCGTACCCCGTGGTGATGAAGACCTTCTTCGCCACGGTGAACTCGCCCCGGTTGAAGAGCTCGTTGCCCCTGCGGATGAGGTGGACCCGCTCCTCCCCGGAGAGTGCGCGGGGCGGGGCGCCGGTCCGCAGAAAAAAACCTTCGTCCTTTCTGCCTTCAAATATATCATTATTCTTCATAATGTGTAGCGGCGCGGCTCCGAATTCACAGATCTCCTTTCGTGGACATCGCCGCGCGGCCGCCGGCCCGCGGGGCGTAGGCAGCGCCGAGCGCCCGGCCGAAGGCCTTGAACAGGGCCTCGGCCATGTGATGGCTGTTCCCTCCGTACCGGCAGACCAGATGAAGGTTGATCCGGGCGCCGTTGGTGAAGGCCTGGAAAAATTCCTTCAGAAGGTACATCGGAAAACTGCCGGTGATCGTCTGGGGAAAATTGGCGTGATAGACGAGAAAGGGGCGCTCGCACACGTCGACCACCGCTTCGGACAGGGCGTCGTCCATGGGGATGACCGACTGGCCGAACCGTGCCACGGCACCGCGGCCCTCCAGCAGTTTGTGGAACGCGTCCCCCAGCACGATGCCCACATCCTCCACCAGGTGGTGGTAATCCACCTCGGTGTCGCCCCGGGCCTGGATTTCCAGGCCGAACCCGCCGTGAAAGGCAGCGGCGGTGAGCATGTGGTCGAAAAACGGCGCTCCGGTGTCGATTTTCACCGGCAGGCCGGGCTCCGCCCGGAGAGTGAGGGTGATGGAGGTTTCCTTTGTTGTCCGCGACAGGGACACGGCGTTTTCGCTCATACGGTTTCCTTTAAGAATTCGACAAAATCGTCCACAGATTTATAATTTACTTTATAATACGCCGGGTTAGCAACCAGTTTCACTCCCACCGACGCGAGTTCCTCCACCACGGCGAGCCTGTTCGCCTTCAGCGTCGAGCCTGTTTCGACCAGGTCCACGATGTACGGGGCAAGGCCGAGCACCGGCGCGAGCTCCACCGAGCCGTTGAGCTTGATGATTTCCACCGGGACCCCCCGCCGGTGGAAATGGTCCCGGGTGAACCGGGGGAATTTCGTCGCGATCTTGAGCCGTCCCGGCCGGGCTTCACCGGCGGCTTCCTCCCGGGCGGCCAGGCACATCCGGGTGCCGCCGAAGGCGAAGTCCAGGAGCTCGAAAAAAACCGCGCCGGACTCGTACAGCACGTCCTCGCCGCAGATGCCCAGGCCCGCGATGCCGTGGCTGACGTAGACCGGAAGGTCCGAATTTTTTACCAGGAAAATCCGTAAGGAGCCGGCGGCGTCCTCCGCCACCAGCCGGCGGTCCTCCACCCGCACCGGCCGTCCCCGCTCCGCGAGGTGTTCGATGACCTGGTCGAAGAGGCGGCCCTTCGGGAGGGCCAGGGTCAGGGGTGCCTTTTTCATGGCTTGTCTCCCGCGATCACGGCGGCCTCCCCGTTCCGGCGCAGCTCCTCCGCGGCGGCGAAGGCCTCGGCGAAGGAGGCGCCCCGGATTTTCCGGGGGGCTTTTCGCGCCGGGGCCCCGGAGCGGGGGAGGATGGCCTCGATTTTTCTCAGCATGATCGAAAACCCGACGGACGGGGCGTCGAAGCCGAAACGGGCAAGGAGCCCGTCGTACCGGCCGCCGGAGGCGAACGCGGAATCCACTCCGTCCGTGTAGGCCTGAAAGACGATGCCGGTGTAGTAGGGCTGGCTCGCCGTCTCCGACAGATCGATCCGGAAAAGCCTGCTGTAGCCGATTTTTTCCAGCTCCGCCCAGAGGCCCGCAAGGTGCGCCGCCGGGGCCTCCGCCTCCGTCGGAAGGTGTCCCGCCGCGGCGCCTTCCCGGCGCAGTTTCGCGAGGCCCGCCGGGTCGCCGATGTACAGGAAAAAGCGGACCAGGAATTCCGTGCGCTCCGCCGGGAACTCCATGCCGGCCAGGAGCCGGCGCAGGAGTCCCCCGTTCCGGAGCGACACCGCGGCAAGGAGGTCCATCCGCCGTTCCTCCGGGAGGCCGCCGAAGACGGCGTCGAAAACCCCCCGGGACCCCAGGTGGATCCTGTAAGCCCGGAGGCCGGCGGTTTCCATGGAGCGCACCAGCAGGCAGAGCGCCTCCAGGTCCGCGAAGGCCCCGGGAAGGCCGATGAGCTCCGCGCCGGCCTGGAAAAACTCGTTTTTGGAAATGTCCTCCGCGTCCTGGTGCCGCAGGATCGTGTCGGCGTACCAGACCCGGAGGGGAAGGCCGCGGCCGGACAGGATGGCCCCCGCCTGCTTGGCCAGGAAGAGGGTGACGTCGGACCGCAGCAACAGGAGCTCCCCCTCCCGGTCGATGAGGCGGTAGATCTTTTCCCGGGCGGATGCGTCCAGCAGGGGGCGGTAGATGTCGTAAAAGTCGAAGACCGGCGTTTTCACCGGCAGGTAGCCCCAGGAGCCGTACAGGACCCGCAGCTTCTGCAGGAGCTCCTCGTGCTCCTGCGCCTCGTCCAGGTGGAAGCTCTCGGCCCCCGGGGGAAGCTGGAGGATCGCGCGCGCTTTCGGTTTCATGGGCAAACTATAACAAGGCCCGGTTTATCTGTATACTGGCCGCGGTATGAAAACTTTTTTCCGAGGAGCCCCGGTCTTCGCCCTGCTGCTCGCACTTGCGCTGATCCGTCCGCCCTGCGCGCCTGCCGGGGCGGGGGCCGAAGATCCCGCGGGGCGGCCCGCCGGGGAGGTCGCGGGGGTCGTGACGCGGGTCGTCGACGGCGACACGGTGATCGTCCGGTTTTCCCCGCCCCCGGAGGGTTTCGGGGAGACCGAAAGAGTGCGCCTCATCGGCATCGACGCCCCGGAAAGTGTCCGCCCCGGAACCCCGGTCCAGCGTTTCAGCGAAGAGGCCGCGGCATACGCGCGGCGGCATCTTTCCGGCAAAAACGTTACCCTCCGTTTCGACCGGGACCTCCGGGACCGGTACGGCCGTGTCCTGGCCTACCTGTACCTGGAGGACGGAGTCTTCTTCAACGCCGGGATGATCGAGGACGGCTACGCCTACGCGTACACGAAGTACCCCTTCCGTTTTCTGAAAGAGTTCCGGGACCTGGAACGACGGGCGCGCCGGGAGGGCAGGGGGCTGTGGGCGCCGTAGAAAGGAGCAGTGTCCTATTCCGGGGTGAGGGCTGCACCCTCTTCCCGCCGCCGGTAGAACCTCACCACCGAGCGGCCGTATTCCCGCCGGTCGAAAAGGACGAGGCCGCCCGCCTCTTCCGGGAGCCTGTCCTCCCGGGGGTGGTGAATCAGCGCGACGCCGCCCGGGGCGAGGAGGTCCGACCCGGCGAGCAAATGCAGGAGCTGGGCCTTGAAGCGGTAGGGGAAGGGCGGGTCCAGGAAGACGTAGTCGAAGGGGCCCTCCTTCGCGAATTTCAGGTACCTCTCCACCGGCATGATCCGGATTTTCGCCCCCCCCTCCGTCAGCAGGGCGTTTTCCGCGAGGATCCGCCTTTTCGCCGCGTCCTTTTCCACCAGCACCACATCCCGCGCCCCGCGGGACCATGCCTCGATGCCCACGACGCCGGAACCGCTGAAAAGGTCCAGAAACGTCGACCCCTCCAGGTTTCCGCCGAGGATCGCGAAGACCGATTCCCGCATCTTGTCCATGGCGGGCCGGATTTCCATCTCCCCGGCGGGGCAGACGATACGCCGGCCGCCCAGGACGCCCCCGGTGATTCTCATTTCGTTTCCTTCATCTCCTTCATCGCGGTGGAGAGACCCTCGTGCTCCGGGAGAAGAAGGCCCGGGTCCCTCTCGAGGATGCCGTAGGAGGCCCGGCGGGCGTCCAGCATGATCTCCGCGTCCTCCGGCAGGCGGGCGGCCCGGAAATCCAGGAGCCCCGCCTGGCGCAGGCCCGTCATGTCGCCGGGACCGCGGAGCAGGAGGTCCTCCTCTGCGATCCGGAAGCCGTCGTTCGTCTCCTTCATGATCAGGAGCCGCTTTTTGCCGATTTCCGTCAGGCCCGGGTCGTAGACGAGAAAGGCGTAGGACTGGTCGGTCCCGCGGCCAACCCGCCCCCGGAGCTGGTGCAGGGCCGCCAGGCCGAACCTTTCCGCGTGCTCCACCACCATGCAGGTGGCCCTGGCGACGTCCACGCCGACCTCGACGACGCTGGTGGCGGCGAGCACCCGGATCTCCCCCCGGGAAAACTTCGCCATGGTTTCCCGCTTTTCCTCCTCCGGCAGCCGGGCGTGGATGAGTCCCGCCGGGTGGGCCGGGAAAATTTCCTCCTTCAGGCGGCGATACATCGATTCGGCGTCCTTCAGGTCCGATTTTTCGTTTTCCTCCACCAGGGGATAGACGAAATACGCCTGCCGCCCCGCGTCGAGCTCCCGCCGGACCCAGTCGTAAACCTTTTCCTCCCGGCCCATCACGGCCAGGTGGGTCTCCACGGGTTTGCGGCCCGGCGGCATGGTGCGGATCGTCGAAACGTCCAGGTCGCCGAAGGCGGAGAGGGCGAGGGTCTGCGGAATGGGCGTGGCGCTCATGACCAGGACGTCGGGATACATCCCCTTCGCGAAAAGCCTGTTCCGCTGGGCGACGCCGAAGCGGTGCTGTTCGTCGATGACCACCAGACCCAGGTCGCGGAAGACAACG
>CAZGUL010000208.1:0-5876 GCA_964529055.1 uncultured Spirochaetaceae bacterium | reverse complement strand
GACACGATTCCCCGGCCCCTGCTGGACCGGATGGAAGTCATCCGGCTCTCGGGCCACATCGAGGCGGAAAAGCTGGCGATAGCGAAACGCTATCTCCTCCCGAAGTCCCTGTCCGCGGCCGGCCTTGATAAAAAACAGGTAAAGTACTCGGCCGGCGCTCTGACGGAGATCGCCCGGGGCTATTCCCGGGAGGCGGGCCTGCGGAACTACGAGAAGGCCCTGGACAGGATACACCGGAAGATCGCCCGCAAAATCGTGCTGGAGGAAATCGCGCCTCCCGTCACAATCGAAGAGAAGGACCTGGGGGATTACCTGGGAAGGCCGGTCTTCTCCGACGAGGAGCTCAAGAAGATCACCGTCCCCGGCCAGGCCGTGGGGCTTGCGTGGACCGCCTTCGGCGGCGAGACGCTGATGATCGAGGCGGTGTCGAATCCCGGCAAGGAGGGCTTCAAGCTCACCGGCCAGATGGGGCAGGTCATGCAGGAGTCGGCGAAGATCGCCTACACCTACGTGCGCCACATCGCGGGGAAATTCGGCGTGGGGCCCGAATACTTCGAGAAGAACCAGATACACCTGCACATCCCCGCCGGCGCCACTCCCAAGGACGGGCCGTCGGCGGGCATCACGATGGCCGGCGCCCTCCTGTCCCTGGCGACGGGAAGGAAAATCCGCCGGAGCCTCGCGATGACCGGCGAGCTTTCCCTGGTGGGGAACGTCCTTCCCATCGGCGGCCTGAAGGAGAAAACCATCGCCGCACGCCGGGGCCGGATAAAGGAAATCATCATCCCGAAGCAGAACGAGAAGGACCTGGAGGAAATCCCCGACCACGTCAAAAAAGGGTTGACCTTCCGCGCCGTGGAGAGGATGGACGAGGTCATCGAAAGGCTGTTCTGAGATAGTTTGACATCGCAATACACAAGGTGTATTATTTGGTGTATGAGAACGAATATCGTCATCAACGACGAACTTTTGAAGGAAGCTATGGACTACACGACCGCCCGCACGAAAAGGGAGATCGTTGAGGAAGCCCTGCAGACCTTCATAAGAATCAAGGAAAAAGAAAGGAAAACCTCATCCTATACCGACAGAATCACGGACCTGGATCGAAAAATACAGGGACTCCGGCTCCGCAAATCCCCTTCCGAAATCCTGCGGGAAGACAGAGTCCGCTCGTGACTTCCTCTGTCGCCGACACAAGCGTCCTCCTGGCTTGGTACCTGCCGGAGAGCTTCTCCGAGTCTGCTAGAGTTTGGAGGCAGAAGCTCCTGTCCGATTCTGTCAGGCTTATCGTACCGTCTCTCCATTACTGGGAATTCGGCAACGTGCTGCGGACATACATTGTGAGGAAAGAGCTCACGGCGGACCTCGCGAAGGAAATATTCCACCTGCACCTCGAAGCGCCTCTGGAAATCCACGATCCCGAAAAAGCGGCAGTTTTCGACACCGCTCTCGCCTACGGGGCGACGATGTACGACGCTGTTTTTATCGCCTTGAGTCTTTCGCTGGACCTTCCCCTGCTGACCGCGGAAAAATCCACGACGCCGTGGGTCGTCAAGCTGGGAGACAGGGCAGCGCCGGTGAAATGATTCGCGGCGGCGCGCCTTCGAGATTGTTCCCTACGGCGCCCTTGTGTAAACATCCACGTCGATGGTAAAGGTGTCGGGATCCGGCGTCTCGTCGTATTCATACCAGTTCAGGAATCCATAGGAGATCGGCGTCCCATCCTGAACCGTCGCGAGCGTTCGCAGGTAGGAATATGACTCGGCGACGTCCCACGTACCGAATTGGATCATCCCCGGCTCGGAGTACTCATAAGTCCCGCCGGCGTTCGCCTTCAAGGATATCGAATCCGCGGTAATCACCCAATTACCGGTCAGAGCGGCGGGCCGCGTGAAGACGGTTTTCGCCAGGGCCTGTGTGGAAGCGGGAAGCGTTACCGTGAGAGTACCGCCGCTCAGGGAGATAGCCGTGGAGATGACCATGGGTTCGACGATCCAGAAATTCGTGCTGTTCCAGGAATGCGTGGAGTTCAGGACAAGAGTGTTTCCGGAAACCACGAAGGCTCCCTTATTACCTCCCACCTGCGCGTTGGGTGGGGTGCCGGAGGACCCGGAGTAAAAGACCATGGTGTAGTCGCTGCCGGAAAACTCCATAATCATCGACGCTGCGGATTTCCCGGTAACGTACACGAATGGCCCGTTCGGCGGCCTCATCCACGTTCCCGCAAGATCGGCCGCGGTAATGCCCGCCGCTCCTCCCGACGAGTCGCAGGCTGTGAAGAGAATCAGGAACACGAGGGGTATAAGGCAAAGAAGCGTTCCCATCCGAGAAAGGATCCTAAACATAAGACCTCCTCAGTGGTTATTCGCCACTTATCATAAAGTATTTAAAGTTTAACACATGCCGGAGGAATATGTTAGTTTTTTTCAGGTAGTTATTATCGGAAGGGATTTGAAAGATGCCCCGCCGGGAGACCGCCGGCGGGACGGGAAACAGATGGTCAAACTTTTTTTCGGCTCGATAATCACGGCCAGACCTGCATAAAGACCTTCTCGGACGGCGCGCCCGGATTCAAGGTGAGAACGCCCGCCGCCAACGTGTAGGGAACGAGACGGCTCGACACGTCGGAAACGTCGGCCGCCACCCTCCGAATGTGACCGGCGGTCGTTCCCGAGGCGTCCCAGCTCGTCCCGGTTTCCGTCGGGGCCCCTCCCGGTCCGTCCGGATCGTACGAATAGGTTCCGCCGCCGTTCAGGGCAAAGGTCGCGGCCGCCGGATTGGTAATCCATGTGCCGACCAGAGCTGCGGGGCGGGAGAAAGCAGTTTTATCGAGAGGGACCTGTGAATTATTGGGTATGGACAAGGGAATGGTGACGGTCAGAACGTCTCCGGCCAGCGAGAAGGGAAAAACCGGGTAATCGCTCAAATCGTTGATCCAGTTCGAATTCATGTCGTCCGCGGAAGACCATGAATAGGGAAAAACATCCGTCCACCTTTCGGAGGGGACCAAAACGAGCGTGTTCCCCGAAATCTCGTAGACTCCCCTCTGACCGCCTTCCCATGCCGGGTAGGTGGCATCATAGAAAAGCACCTGGTAATTCTCGGGATCGGCGATCTCGAAAATCATCGCATCAGCGTAATGGTCCTGGACGAATTCGAAGGTCGTATCAAACACCTTCATCCACACCCCGACGAGCTCCTCGTGGGTCGCTCCAGGGGGTGTTTCCGAGGCGGAGCCCGAGGCGCAGGCGGCAAGAGACATGATCATCAGAACGGGAACAAGGCTGAGGAGCACACCGAAACGACACCACGACTTTTTCATAGCACCTCCAATCGGCATGTTCGCCAGCTAAATTATATTACTATTGCTATAGTTTTTATTATGATTAAATCCGAATAATTCTCTTTCCCTCTTTTTCCGTCCACACAAACGTTACCCTCTTTCGGGCGGCCGGTTCAAAAAAGGAGTCTTCTCCTCCCGCCGCTCTTTCCCGCTTTGAATTTCCCTCCCGGGCCTCGTTGCCACGATTCCGCGAAAGGTCTACACTCGGTCCCATGCAAGCAGTCACGAGAACCGTCATTCTCTTCACCTTCGCCCATTTCAGCCACCACGTGCTGACGGCGATCGTCACACCCCTTCTGCCCTTCATGCGGAGCGAATTCGCGCTCTCGTACGCCCAGGCGGGGGTCGTTCTGTCGGCTTTCAGCATTTCCTACGGCTTCGGCCAGATTCCCGCCGGCTGGCTGGCGGACAGAATCGGCCCCAAATTGATCCTGACGGCGGGCATCGCCGGAGTCGGCGCGGCGGGGATCCTCGTGGGATTGTCCGGCGGATACGTCACCCTGCTTCTCAGCCTTCTCGTCATGGGGCTCGCCGGCGGAGGTTACCATCCCGCGGCGTCGCCGCTCATCACCGCCGCGGTGGAGAAGGAAAAGCGCGGCCAGGCCCTGGGCATCCACGTCATCGGGGGAAGCGCGAGCCACTTCGCGGGGCCCCTGATCGCCGCGGCCATGGCGGGCCTGCTCGGCTGGCGCGGCGCCTTCCTGGGGCTGTCCGTGCCGGTCATGCTGCTCGGACTGTACTTTTACAAGGCCTACGGAACGGGCCGGACCGCCGCGGGCTTCGAAGACAGGGAAAAAAGCGGCGGTGTCCGGGAGAAACTGTCCGGGAATCTTCTCGTCGAGCTGGTCGCCGTGGTCGTTCTCGTGACGATGACCGGTTCGACCCTGACGGCGGTCGCCTCCTTCGTGCCGCTGTACATGGTCGACGGTTTCGGCGCGAGCGAGGCCACCGCGGCTGTTTCCCTTTCGATATTCTACGCCGGCGGGCTTCTGGCGGCCCCCGCCGCGGGCCGGCTGTCCGACCGCATCGGCCGGCGCCGGGTCATCGCGGCATCGGCGATCCTCGGCGCGGCGGGAATAATGCTGCTGCCGTCGCTTTCCGCCGGTTTCGGCTTCAGTCTCCTGTTTTTCGGGCTCGGCGCGATGATGTTCAGCAGGATGCCGCCCGGAGAGGCGCACATCATCGGCCTCACCCCCAAGCACCTGCGGAGCACGGTGATGGGAATTTACTATTTCGCCGGCATGGAAGGCAGCGGCATCCTGACGCCGCTCCTGGGTTTCCTCATCGACGCCCGCGGATTCAAACAGGCCTTCTTCTCGATGGGAGCGGGACTCGCCGTCGTCACCGCACTCTGCATCACGGTCATTTTCGCCGCGGACAGACGCAAGCGGGCCGCCGCAGCAACCGCCGCCCCCTGAGGACCGGCTACTCGAACCTTATCATCGAGAAGCGGGTGAGAACTGCGCTGCGGCGGGTACCGGGGGCGTTCACCATGTGCCACGCGGTGTACTGCTCCGCGTAGGCCTGGTCCGACGACATTCCGTCCACGGGCACCACGACCTTGAGCCCCCGCACCGACGCGCCCGTGGCGGTGTGCAGCACCGCTCCGTGGGCCATCGTGCCGGCGATGACGACCGTCTTGATACCCTTGTCCGCGAGAATTTTTTCCAAGTCGGTCTTGTAGAATTTGTCCACGCTGGACCGGACGACCGGCTCACCCGGCAGGGGGGCGAGCTCCGGAACCATGTCCTCCGGCGAGGCCGTGCTGGTAAGGCTGTGGGCGACGAAGACTCCCTTCTTTCTGCACAGGTCCAGGAACGCCTGCACGACGGGGACCGATTCGACGCACCGCGGCCGGACCTCCCGGGTGCAGCTGTTCTTCTGGATGTCCAGCACCAGAAAAGCCGTCGTTTTCGGGTCCAGCGAAACGGCCTTCAGTTCCGGCGCGGGCGGCACCGCGACGGCATTCCACTCGTCGGTGATTGTCGCCCGCTGGGCGTGGGCCGCGAATCCCGCGGCGCACAGAACCATGGCGGCGATCATGAAAATTTTCATAGGGAACCTCCTCTGAAACAGGGAACAGACTGAATTTTAAGGCTTCGCGGGGAGCATGTCAAAAAAACCGGGCGCCCGGACCGTCAGCGGCGGAATTTCACGCCCGCCGCCTCCGAGAGACGGCGCAGCAGGGAATCCGCAAGCAGGGCCAGCAGGGTGACCGGCACTGCCCCCCGGAGGATCATGACGGGATCGAAAGTCCTGATGCCCGAAACGATGGGGACACCGAAGCCGCCGGACCCGACAGCCGCCCCCAGCGTGGCGGCGCTGATGGTGATGATGACGCTGGTCCTGATTCCGGCGAGGACCACCGGAAGGGCCAGGGGTGCCCGCACGGAAACCAGGGTCCGCAGCCCGCCCATGCCGGTCCCCCGGGCAGCCTCCACGATGTCCGGGTCGACACCTTCCAGACCGGTGATCGTGTTGCGCAGCACGGGAAGGATTCCGTACAGGAACAGCGCCAGCAGCGTCGGCTCCG
>CAZGUL010000207.1:0-5876 GCA_964529055.1 uncultured Spirochaetaceae bacterium | reverse complement strand
GATCCTTCCCCTGGGCAGCTCCCCGCTGTACGGCATTCACAAGGGGTTCGGGCTTCTTCTCATGTCGGACATTCTGACGGGGGTCCTTTCCGGGGACGGAGGAAGCATGCTGAGGAAGAAAGGCGCCGAAACGCACGCATTCTGCGCCCTCCGGATCGACGCGTTTCCGTCCGGGGCCGGCTTTTCCGAGCTGATGGACGAAATGATCGGCAGGATTCACGCGGCGCCGACGGTGGAAGGCTCCGGCCCCATGAGATACCCCGGCGAGCGGATGGGCCGGGTGTTCCGGGAGAGGTCCGGGAACGGGATACCTCTGAACGACGCCATGATCGCCGACCTCCGGAAACTCGAAACCGAGCTGGGGCTGCCGCTGGACGAAGTCTTCAAGAAATGAACAGAGCCGCGCTCAGATTTGAAAAAGACGACCTCAAATCCCTGACGGAAACCGCGTACGAAAAGCTCCGTCGGGCGATCGTGCTCGGCGAACTCGCCCCGGGGAGCAGGATCAGCGAACGGCTCCTGTCCGAAAGCATGGGTATCAGTACGACCACGGTTAAGAGGGCCCTGAGCCGTCTCAGCGTCGAGGGGCTCGTCGAGATTCTGCCCCGGAAAGGAACCTACGTGGCCGATTCTTTTTCCCGCAGCATGGAGGAAAACACCGTCATTCGGGCGCACCTGGAAGGTCTGGCGGCCCGGTTCGCGGCGGAAAAAGCCGGCGAAAAAGACCTGAAAGCCCTGAAGAACCAGATCGAGCTCATGCGCCGGGCCACCGGATCCGGTGTGGTCGACGACATCGTCGCGGCCAACGGTGAATTTCACCGCCTGATCCGGGAATCCGGCAGGAACCCCTACCTGGGCCGCATGATCGACGTGGTACGGTCCTTCGACATCAAATTCAGGAACGAGTCGCACCGGCTGGACCCGGAAGAATCGAAACGAGGCTTCCGGGAGCATCTGTCCGTGTTCCGGGCGATCGAAGTCCGGGACCCGGGGCTCGCCGAGAAACGCATGCAGGAGCACATCCTCCGGACCCTCCGGTTCGTTCTGACTGAAGAGGCGAAGTAGCCCCGCTCCCTTACTCCTTTCCCAGAACGGCGAAAAGGTCCGCCATTTCCATCGCCGACATCGCCGCGTCCCATCCCTTGTTTCCCGCTTTGGTTCCTGCCCTTTCGACGGCCTGTTCGATGGTGTCCGTGGTCAGAATGCCGAAGATGACGGGGACCCCCGACGAGAGCCCGGCCTGGGCCACACCCTTCGCGGCCTCCGCCGCGACCAGGTCGAAATGGGGCGTGGCACCACGGATGACGGCTCCGAGGCAGACCACCGCGTCGTACTTCCCGGTTTTCGCGAGCCGTGCCGCGGTGATCGGAATCTCGAAGGACCCCGGAACGCGGACGACGGTGATGTTCTCCGTCTTTCCGCCGTGACGGGCGAAGCAGTCCAGCGCCCCCTCCAGCAGCCGGCCGGTGATAAAATCATTGAAGCGGCTCACCACCAGGGCGAACTTCCGGTCCCCGGCGTTCAGTTTTCCGATAATTTCCTTATACATGACGATCTCCTTTGATGTCCTGTTACACGAATTCGAGCAAATGCCCGAAATGGTTTTTTTTGGCCGCCAGGTAACCGTGGTTCACCGGGGACGGAGCAATTTCCAGAGGGACCCTTTCCCGGACGACGAGTCCTCCGTCCCTCAGCGCGTCGATTTTTTCCGGGTTGTTCGTCAGGATCCGGACACCGCGGACTCCGAGATCGGCGAGGATGGCGGCGGCGAGGGAAAAATCCCTTTCATCCGGCTCGTGGCCGAGTCTCAGGTTCGCCTCCACGGTGTCGAAGCCCATGTCCTGCAGGGCGTAGGCTCGTATCTTCTCTGGCAGACCGATTCCTCTGCCTTCCTGCCTGAGGTAGACCAGGACGCCGCCCTCCTTCGCGATGCGGCGCATCGAGCGCCGGAGCTGGGCGCCGCAGTCGCATTTGCGCGACCCCAGGGTTTCACCGGTGAGGCATTCGGAGTGAACCCGGACGAGGGCGTTCCCGGAATCGAAGGCCGCGTCGGATACGAGGGCGAAGTGGGGCTGGGCCGGGACCTCGGGATTATCATACAGGACGACGCGGAAGCCGCCGTACTCCGTGGGGAGGGAGCTTTCGGCAAGGCGGCGCGCTGAAACCTTCGCGGCGCGGGCCGGATCCGGACGGGCGCGGCCCGCGTCCGGGGCCGTCGCCGAGGCTTCCGAAGGCTCCTCCGACCGCGGGACCGACGGCACGTCCGGCGCGCTTTCCCGCTCATCCGCCGGCGACAGCCGGCGGACCAGGCTTTCCACAGTGACGATTTTGAGGCCGTGCTCCCGGGCGATTTCGGCGAGCCGGGGCAGACGGGCCATCCGGCCGTCGTCGTCCAGGATCTCGCAGAGGATCCCCGAGGGACGGAGGCCGGCCATCCGGGACAGCTCGACGGCAGCCTCGGTGTGGCCACGCCGGGCCAGGACTCCTCCGTCCCTCGCGACCAGCGGAAAAATGTGGCCGGGGCGCAGAAGATCCTCCGGCCGGATGTCCGGATCGACCAGCGCCCGGATCGTCGCGGCCCGGTCGAAGGCGGAAATGCCCGTGGTGGTGCCTTCCCGCAGGTCGACGCTGACGGTGAATGCCGTCGTGTGGGCGGAGGTGTTTTCCGTCACCATGGGCGGAAGGCCCAGTTCCCGGGCCCGCGCAGCGGTCACGGCCTGGCACAGAAGCCCCCGGCCCCGGGCGGCCATGAAATTGACCGCTTCGGGGGTGACGAGCTCGGAGGCCATGATGAAGTCGCCCTCGTTCTCCCTGTCGTCGTCGTCGACGACGATGAGCATGCGGCCCGCCCGGATTTCGTCCACCGCTTCGTCCACATCGGCGAAAATATCGTTCATGTCGTTCTCCTTCATTCTAATACCCGAGCTCCCGGAGTCTTTCGGCGGAAAGCTCCCCGCCGCGGCCGTACGGGAGGAGGAGGCTTTCCACGTACCGGCCGATGATGTCCGTTTCCAGGTTCATCCTGTCGCCGGTTTTTTTGTACTTCAGCGACGTGTTTTCGATGGTGGCGGGTATGATGTTGACGACCACCTCCGTCCCCGTGATGGCGGCTATGGTCAGACTGACGCCGTCCAGGGCGACCGAGCCTTCCGCCACGCAGTACCGGAGGAGCTCTCCCGGGATGTCCACGGTGAGGTAGACGTTGTTCCTCGCGGTTTCAAGTTTCCTGATGGGGACGGAGGCGGAAACGTGGCCCTGCAGGATGTGCCCGCCGAGCCGGGAATCCGCCCGGAGCGCCCGCTCCAGATTGACCCGGCAGCCCGGCGCGAGGCCGCCCAGGGTGGTTTTTTTCAGGCTCTCCGCCAGGGTGTCCACGGCGAAAGTCCCGGCTCCCAGTTCCACCACGGTCTGGCAGACCCCCTCGACGTTGATGGAGTCCCCGGGCCGCGTCCCGTCGAGCACGGCGGAGGCCGCCACGACCAGACGGGCCCTTTCTCCCGCCCGCGAGAAGGACTTCACAGTCCCGACTTCCTCAACGATTCCCGTGAACATTTTCGCCCTCCATGATGACCTGGTCTCCGATCCGGCGGGTCCGGACGCCGCGGAGCCTCAGAGCGTCCCGCACGCGAACCGTCCCCAGATTTCCCACCGCGTCGACACCCTTTCCGATGAAAACCGGGGCGATGAAAACCGTGACCGCGTCCCACAAATCTTCCCGCAGGAAAGACGTGAATATCCTGCCGCCGCCCTCGACGAGGACCGAACGGATTCCCCTTCCGGCGAGGGCCGTCAGGACCTCCCGGAGCGGCAGGTCGCCGCCGCCTCCGGACGGCGAGCCCGGCTGCGCCTCCGTCCCCAAACGGAGCACAGCGACTCCCCGTGACGCAAGGTCCCGGAGGCGCTTCGGATCTGCTTCGGGGCCGCAGACCAGGATCGTTTTTTCGATGTCCCGGGGACGGAGGAGCCTTGCGGTATCAGGAAGTGACAGCCTTGAATCCAGAACCACCCGGACAGGGCTCCGTCCCCGGACGAGCCGGACGGTGAGCTCCGGATCGTCGATCCGGGCCGCGCCGCTTCCGATCAAAACGGCGTCGTGCCGGGCCCGCATGCGGTGCACCCTCCGGCGGGCGGCTTCGTCGGTTATCCATTTCGCGTCGCCGCCCGCCGCGGCAATCCGGCCGTCCAGGCTCTGGGCGATTTTCAGGCGAATAAAGGGCCGCCCGATGCGCTGGAATGTGAAGAACCCCTCGTTCAACTTCTCGCCCCAGGCTTCAAGAAGCCCAGCGCGGGTCTGAACTCCCGCCTTCGCGAGGATTTCCAGTCCCCGGCCGTCCACCGCGGGGTTCGGGTCCCTGTTCGCGACGAATACGCGGCGGATGCCGCTTTTAATGAGAAGGTCGGTGCAGGGCGGCTGGTGTTTTTCCGGGCCCGTGTGGCAGCAGGGTTCCAGCGTGCAGTACATGTCCGCTCCGCGGACCGATACCCCCGCGGCCTCCGCCGCCCGGACCGCCTCCGCCTCGGCGTGCAGACCGCCGTAAGCGCGGTGCCAGCCCTCCCCGACGATGCGGCCGTCACGGACGATGACCGCGCCGACCAGCGGGTTGGGCGATACGCGCCCCGCGCCCCTGCGGGCGAGTCGTACCGCCCGGCGCATGAACGCCGCGTCGTCAGGTGTGAATTCTGTCGATTCCGTACTCAATGCCGCCCCCCCGGAGGGTGTTTCGATTTTTCAGGGCGGTCCGCCGGATATCCCCGGCCGAAAAAAAAGCCCCCGAAACCGAAGTCTCGAGGGCCGTTCATTCCGAAAGTCGCCGCGCCGCTTTCCCGAAGGGGCGGACGCGCGCCGATTTTCTTTCATCCGGACTGTACCGTCGGCACCGGAATCTCACCGGTTCGGTCCCCCCTCGCAGGAGGATTCGCGGGCTGTACCGCCGGTCGGGAATTGCCTTCGCAGGCTCACCCGGCCCTGAAAATCTTGAAATAATGTTATTCCTCCGGGGACTTTTTGTCAAGGAGGGGAAGGGGGGGGATTGAGACGGGACCCCGCCTGTGCTTCGTTCCCTTGCCGATCGGCTTCCGTCACGGCGATCCGTCGGATAATCGTCGAAATTATTGCGATATCAGCAAAGGCGTGCAAAGTCCGGGCTCGCAAAATAGCAGGAACCGATCCGGCTCCTCGATGATGTGATACCGCTTATTCCGGATGAAAGTAACGCCGTTAAAGGCATAGTCCCCGGGGCTTCGCACCATGCCGGCGCGAACAGGATTCTCCGCGATATAGCGAAACGCGTGAAGAAACTCTCCCATGCCGTCCAGGATCTTGCTTTTGAATCGGTCATACCAGACGTGGCCGTTCCAGCCGAACCTCTTGTTGAACCGCACGGCGAAGACCGACAGGATCCACTGCATGATTCTGGAGAGACTTTCCCCTTTCCCGGGTGTTATCATGAAGTGAAAATGATTGCCCATAACGCAGAAATTCGTCAATCTGAACCGATACTTCTTCTTGGCCCTGGCTACGGTCACCAAAAAGTCATTTTTTATTTCGTCCGGTTGGAGAATATACTCCCGTCTGTTCGCCCGGGCGACGACGTGGTAGACACTGCCTGCACGGATAATTCTCGGTTTTCTCATACCCTTTAATACAGGGCGGTATTTCTTCCTGATTGCTTTTCCATCCTCCGTCCCCTAAAACCTCTCCTTCTCGCGTCTCGCGTAGCCGGCCAGCCGCCTGGAAAAAGGCTGCATCATTTCGTCATTATTTTCGAGGAGGCGGAGCGCCATCTTCTGATATTTTTCCGCGTTCCGCCAATTGTTTGTTTCCGCATAGGCGGCCGCGAGGGTATCAAGCCCGAAGGGAGTTTTCCATTCCCGGG
>CAZGUL010000206.1:0-5900 GCA_964529055.1 uncultured Spirochaetaceae bacterium | reverse complement strand
GTACGACCTGCCCAGGTCCAGCCGGAAAAGGCCCTTGTAATCGAAGGAATTCCCCGGTCCGTCGTAGCCGAACAGGAAATGAAAGTACTGCACGATGAACGAGCGGTCCAGCCCCATGGAGGTCTTCAGCACCGCCACGTCCGCGTCCGACGCGTCCTGGGGAAGCAGGAGCCGGGCCGGGTCGCCGGGGGAGATGTACGTCAGGGTGAAAACGATGAACGTGACTCCCAGGATGACGGGCACGAGCTGAAGAACCCGCCGGAAAATGTATTTCAGCATGCCTTGGGTCCTTGAAAGGCGGCGGGGGAAAAGCCCCCGCCGCGGGAAAATTTACTTCTTCGCGGCGACCTTGGCCGCGTTTGCCAGCCGGAAGGAACCGGAGGGGGAGATTTCCACGCCCTCGATGTTCGTCTGGCTCGCCGAGATGCCCATGATGCCCACCAGGGGAACCCGGGGGACGTCCTTCAGGATTCCCTTCTGGGCGTTCTGGTACGCCAGGTGCCGTTCCGGACCGTTGGGCAGGGAGTTGCCCTTGTCGATCCATTCCTGCGCGGCCTTGGAGTAGTACTTGGTGTCGTGCAGCAGCGACGTGTTGAAGCCGTCGAAGGCCACGAAGATGTAGTAGCTGTCGTCCGTCTGCGTCCAGTTGACCAGCATGTCCCAGACCTTGGGGTCCGCGTTCCGCCGGCGTGTTGCCAGCTCCGACAGGGCGACCTGTTCGATGTCGACCAGGTCCACGCCCAGGGTCTTCTTGACCTGGTCCTTCACCACCAGGGCTTCCTTGACGTGGACGCTGCCGGACAGGGCGGTGCATTTCAGGGAGCCCGGCTGTTTGAACGACGCGGGCAGGGCCGCGAACAGGGCTTTCGCCTTTTCCGGATTGTAGTAGCCGGTTTCCTTGCTGCCCTCCTCGAGGCGGGTGCCCCTGGGATCCTCGATCTTGCCGAACGGCAGGGTTTCGACGTACTGGAGCGGAACGATGCCCCGCTTGTCCATGATGTCCGGCGAGTTGACGATGTCCGACGGATTGATCGAATAAAAGATGGCCATCCTCAGTTTCGCGGAATCGGCATTGAGATCATAGACCCCGTCCAGGTCCGCGGAGCCGTCCCTGTTGGTCTGGCCGACCCGGGGGGACTTCATGTTGAAGCCCAGGTAGTGGTAGCCGAAGTAGCCGCTGGTGGTCAGGATCTTGCCGCTCTGCTTCTCGATTTCCCGGGCGTCCAGCGGTACGACGTTCATGATCAGGTCCACTTCCTTGTTCAGGAAGGCCGTCTTCAGGGCGGACGGGTCCTTGATGGTCTTGAACACCATCTTGTCCGCGTTGGTCTTGATCGAGGCGTCGAAGTATTCCCTGTTCCTGACGAGGGTGACGTTGTCGCCCTGGCTCCAGGAACCGAATTTGAAGGGTCCCGTGCCCACCGCCCAGGTGACGCCGTAGTCGTTGATGGTGCCGTCGCCGGCGGCCTTTTCCAGGGTCTCCTTGTCCACGATGGAGGCGCCCAGCCAGGAGAGCTGGTTCACCTGGGAGCCGAACGACGCGGGGCTGTAGTAGGGCGCCCGGGCGTCGAAGCTCTTCAGGTCCGCGTCTTTCGTTCCCGCCGGGGCCTTGGACGCGTCGAACCGGCCGGTCCGGAAACCGATGGTGTGGTCGTCGATTTTTTTGACGTCGTACATCATCGCGTAGATCGACTTCATCTGGGACTTCTCGTGGAAGGCCCCCCGGTTGAACGAGAACACCACGTCGTCGGCGGTGAGCGCGTTGCCGTTGTGGAACTTCACTCCCTGCTTGAGGGTTATGGTGTACTTCGTGCCGTTCTCCTCGAGCTTCGGCATGTCCGTCGCCAGGTCCGGCTGGAGCCTGCCGTCCGCGGTGAGCTCGTAGAGCCGGTTGTAGATGATAAGGTTCAGGTTGTGGGTCGGGGTGTCGCTGTACATGGGCGGATCCAGGATGACCGGGTCCGTCCCCTGCCCCACCGTGATGACGACCTCCGGGGGTCCCTTCGCGCCGCCGCAGGCCGCCAGAGCCGCGACCGCGAGCAGAATGATAAACAGCTTTCGCATTGTACGCCTCCTTCGCGTATGGTAAACTCGATTATACCGGAAACCGGATAATTATACCACGAGCCGCGCGGGGCGGGGAGGCCATCCATGAGCAAAAACCTGATAGTCGAAACCATTGAAAAGCGTAAAAACGAATTCGTCCGCATCGCCGGGGAAATCTGGCGGAACCCTGAAATTTCCTACCAGGAAAAGGAATCCTCGGCCCTGCAGAAAAAATACATGCGGGATGCGGGATTCCGGATCACCGAACTGGACGACATCCAGAAGTACGCCTTCATCGCCGAGTGCGGGGAGGGAAGACCCGTCATCGGCCTCCTGGGCGAGTTCGACGCCCTCCCCGGCCTGTCGCAAAAGGTGCAGGCCTCCCCGGAGGCCGTCGTTCCCGGCGGCCCGGGCCACGGCTGCGGCCACAACCTCCTGGGCACCGCGTGCCTGGCCGCCGCGGAGGGGCTCAAGGCGGCGGTGGACGCAGGGGCGCTCCGCGGCACGGTCCGCTACTTCGGCGCTCCGGCGGAGGAACAGCTCGGCAAGCCGGTGCTGGCCCGGGCCGGCGTCTTTTCCGGCCTGGACGCGGTGCTGTGCTGGCATCCGGCGGACCTCAACACCGTGGCGGCCTATTCCACCAACGCCAGCGTGGAACTCTCGTTCCGGTTCCACGGGACGCCGGCCCACGCCGCCCAGGTTCCCCACCTGGGAAGGTCCGCGCTGGACGCCCTCACCCTGATGCAGGTGGGAACGGAATTCCTCCGGGAGCACATGCCCTCGGGGGCGCGGATCCACTACGTGGTCACCTCCGGCGGCGAACGGGCCAACATCGTGCCGAAATTCGCCTCCGGCTCCTTCCAGGTCCGCTCCCCCCGGATGCGGGACGTCATTCCCCTTATAAAACGGGTCATCGACGTGGCCCGGGGGGCGGCGCTGATGACGGGGACGGAGGTCGACTACGAAGTCCAGCACGGATGTTACGACGTTTTGCCCAACAAGGTCATGTCCGACACCCTGTACGAAAACCTGAAGTCCGTGCCCCTGCCGGTTTACACCGCCGGGGAGCTGGAATTCGCCCGGGAGCTGTCGGACACCCTGACGACGGAGCAGAAGCGCAACACCCTGCTGATGCTCGGGGTGGACCCGGCGTCGGCGGAGCGGATTCTCCCGAAGGCGGTCCACGACGAGGCGGAGTACTGGGGGGTGGGCTGGACGATTCCGGCTTCCACCGACGTGGGTGACGTTTCCCACATCGCTCCGACGGCCCAGATCAACACGGCCACCTACCCCATGGGGATCGGCTCCCACACCTGGCAGGCCACCGCGGCCTCGGGCTCGTCCCTGGGAATGAAGGGGATGATCTACGCGGCGAAGGTCCTGGGCTCGGCCGCCTTCGACCTCCTGACCCGGCCGGAAACCCTGGCGGCCGCCCGGGCGGAGTTCGAAAAGACCGTGGACGGCGAGGTCTATACCGCCGCGAAGGACCTGCTGGCGGGGACCGAAATGGCCTAGGCCGCGCGGGGCGGCGCCGCCGCCGGACCGCTCCCAGGCCGGGCCGCCGCCGGCTCCTCCGGAGCGCGCGGCCGCCCCGGGACCCGGCCGCCCCTAGACTTGGCCGCCGGTCCGCCGGAAGCCGAGCCGTTCCTCCACCACCCCGCTGACCCCCACCAGGGAAACGAGAATCAGCAGGCCCCCCGCGAGTATCTTCGCCGTCAGGGGGTCGCCGAAAATGAGATATCCGAAAAAGCCGGAAAACAGGAGGCCGCTGGCCATCAGGATGGAACCGACCGAAGCCTCGAAGTGCTTCGACGCGGCGGTTATCGTGATCTGCCCCAGGAAGCCGCAGACCGCCGCGGCGATCATCAGGACGTTGGCCCGGACCCCCGCCGCCGTCAGGAAAGGCAGGGCCAGGGCCCCGTTCAGAGCGCAGCCGATGACCATCAGATAGAAAAGGATGACGTAGGCGTCGTCGTATTTCCGCGATTCCCGGAGCACCGTGACCGCCGCTCCGCCCAGGACCCCGGACAGGAAGGCCGACACGTCGCCCCCGTTGACGGCGGAGAAATCCGGCGAAATCAGCAGCGCCATGCCGATCATGCTGACCCCGAGGAAGAAAATCTTCAGGGGACCGGACCTTTCCCGGTTCACGAAGGGGCTGAACAGGAAGACGAAGACCGGAAAGGACCAGTTCAGCATGTTCGCCTTCGTGATGGTGGTGTGCCGGAGGGCCAGGTACAGGGTCAGAACGGCGCCGGTGTTCAGGATTCCCCGCCAGACCACCAGGCGGACGTTGTTCGGCCGCATCGATTTTTTCCTGGTCCCTATGAATACCCCCATGAAAACGGCCCCGAACACGAAGCGGTACAGGGAAACCTGGAACGGGGAGAGCTCCGCCGAGACGGCGTGGGCGAATTTCGCGAAAACCGTGGCCAGGGAAAAGCAGAAGGACGAGAAAATGAGCAGAAAAGCGGCGAGTTTCTTCGGCATGACGGGGCAAGAATAGGGCTTTCCCGCCTCTTCGTCTACCCGCACCTGATGCGCCCGAACCGGAACCCGGTGCCGAATGATGGAATTCCCCGAATTTTTGCGGTATATAGTACTATATGGAATGAGGTTTTATGCCGATACTGTGAAGGGCAAAATCCCGGAAGGCGGATGATGAACGACGTTTTCTCCGTGCTGGCAATCGACGACGACCCGTCCCAGATCGAGCTCCTGCGCCTCTACTGCGGGAGCATGGAGTATCCCCGCGTCGAATTCCGGGCCGCCTCCGACGCCGCTTCGGCGTTCGGCATCCTGAATTCTTCCTTTATCGACCTGGTTTTCACCGATTTCCGGCTGCCGGATGAGGACGGGCTCGCAGTCCTTTCCCGCGTCAAGGCGCTGAACCCGGAAATCCGGGTCGTCGTGATGACCGCCTACCAGGACATCCGGCAGGCGGTGGAAATCCTCAAAGGCGGCGCCGACGACTACCTTATAAAACCCACGAAGGAGATGGACATCAAGCGCCTTCTGCTTCTGATGTACGAAAAACTCACCCGGGAGCGGGAAACCGCCGACATCCGCCGTGAATTCGAGGAAACCTTCGACGATTCCGCGATGATCCTGAAGAGCCGGGAGATGCTGGAGGTCATGCACACCGCCGCCACCGCCGCGGGCAGCGACGCGACGGTGCTGATAACCGGCGAAAGCGGCACCGGCAAGGAGCTGGTGGCCCGGCTAATCCACGCCAAGAGCCGCCGGGGTGAAAAGGCCTTCGTCACCGTCAACATTTCCGCCCTGTCGGAGTCTCTGGCGGAAAGCGAGCTCTTCGGCCACAAAAAAGGCGCGTTCACCGGCGCCGTGGAGGACAGGAAGGGCCGCTTCGAGGAGGCCGACGGCGGGACGATCTTCATCGACGAGATCGGCGACATTTCCGCCGCCCTGCAGGTAAAGCTGCTGCGGGTCCTGCAGTTCGGGGAGGTCCAGCGGGTGGGCGAAAACTCCACCCGCAAGCTCGATGTCCGCATCGTGGCGGCCACCCACCGGGACCTGGGCGAAATGGTCCGGGCCAGACAGTTCCGGCAGGACCTGTTCTACCGGATCAACGTCATCCATCTGCGCATTCCCCCGCTGCGGGAGCGGAAAACCGACATTCCCCCGCTGGTGGAGCATTTCATCGGCAAATTCGCGGCGGAGCAGGGCAAGGAAATCGGGGGCATCAGCCGGGAAGCGCTTGATTCCGTGATGCGCCGCTCCTTCCCCGGCAACGTACGGGAGCTGGAGAACCTGGTGGAGCGGGCGGTGGTCTTCGCGCGGGAAAACCGGATACAGCTCCGGGACATTCCGCCCCCCGCGGACGAGGGGACGGA
>CAZGUL010000205.1:0-5930 GCA_964529055.1 uncultured Spirochaetaceae bacterium | reverse complement strand
CCAGGGCGGCGGCATCGACGATATTCGCCCGGGAGGGGTCGCCCAGGATTGTTCCGAAATGGGCGAAGAGAGCCACGAGGCTCAGAATGTCCTGCCGGTTGTGTTCGGCGACATCGAGCATGGGTCCGGCGGCGCCCTTCGCGAGGTAATCGAAGTACAGTCCGGGAATCAGGGCCCCCGGAACGTCGCCGGTCCTCACCCGGCCGAGAACGCGGGTTTCCACGGTCCCCAGAGTGCAGTCCGGCAGGACCCGGCGCCACAGACGGCGTGCCGGAAACAGGAGGTCGAGCTGGGCAGGAAGCTCCGCCGGGATACGGTTCATCACCAGCCGGGTCCGCAGAAGGGGCGCGTCGAAGGTTCTTCCGTTGTAGGAGACCATGGCGGACTTTCCGGAAAACTCCTCCGCCGCGAGGCGCAGCATCTCCGGCTCGCCGGGAAAATCCGCCAGAAAGAGCTGGGTCAGCTTTACGCGGTCCCCGTCCGGAGAGGCGAATCCGATGAGGAAGGCCGTCGTACCGGCGCCGCCGGACAGCCCGGTGGTTTCGGTGTCGTACCAGAGGAGCCCCCCGGGGCCGGCGCCGTCCAGGAAGAAGTCGGCGGCCTCCCCGATTCCGGTTTTCCCGCCCTCCGGCAGCGGAAACCAGCCGGTCCGCCGGAAGACGAAATCGGCGACTTCTTCCCAACCGGGAAGAACCGCCGGCGTTTCCCGCCGGAGGGGCTCCCGCCCGGTCCGGTTCACGGCGCGGATTTTTTCCAGCCTTTCACGCAGCGAGGACACCCGCCCCCTCCCCTAGCGCCCTTCCAGCGCCGCGAGATACGCGAGCAGGGCGGCCTTCGGGTTTCCGGTGACCTCCACGGTCCTGTCCCGGGGACCGATGCAGGAAGGGCAGCCCTCCTCGCAGGGGCAGGAGGAAACAAGGTCGGACGCCGCCTTCAGGACCGCGGCGAATTTTTCCCGGAATTGCTCGGCCAGCCCCGTTCCGCCGGGATAGGAATCGAAGAAAAACAGGGCGGGAGCGCCGAAATGGGGGTCTCTGAGCCGCTCCGCCACTCCCATGTCCCTGACGTCGCAGAGAAGGAAAACCGGCGCCATGGTGCGCAGGACGGCCCCGAGGCCGACCACGATCTGGGCCGTCTCCTCCTCGGACCGTTCCGCGAGGAATTGTCCGGCCCGGCTGCCGCCGCCGAAGACCAGGATCAGAGCCCGGGTGTGCATCTCCTCCTCCGGCAGGGATATGTCGCCGTAGCCGACGTTTTCGTGGCTGTGGAACCGGATTTTCTTGAATTTCGTCACCTGGGACCGCACCAGGATGTCTCCCAGGACATAGCGGAAATGGGAAACCGCCCCGTCCGAGTCCTCGGTGAGGACCTTGATGTCCCGCTTGACGATGCCGTCGGTGTAGTAGTTGACTTTCGCCTCCTCCACCTCGGCCCGCTTTTCGGGGATGTCCAGCAGCTTTACCACGTACTGAAGCCCCCGGTGGAGGTACACCGCGTTCGGAAAGAGCATTTCCTTCGCGGACGGCCGGTCCATCTCGCCGATGACTTCGTTCCGTCCCTTCGTGGTGTCCACGATCACCACGTTCTCCGATGTGGCGCTGCGCAGGGACACTCCTTCCGCCGGGTACGATCGGTCGGCCCAGTAATAGACCCCCCGGGTCCGGCGGACCGTCCCCTCCTCCTCGAGCCCCGCCAGCACCGCCCCGGCGTCGGCCCCGAACGTCTCCCCTTCCGGAAAAGGAAGTTCGAAGACCGCGCAGCGCAGGTGGTCCGTGACGATATAGGGGTTGTCCGGGTCGACAAATCCCGCCTCGGGCGGGCGGCCGAGAAAATAATCGGGATGCTTCACCATGAACTGGTCCAGCGGAGAGGAGGACGCGATGAGAACCGCCAGCGACAGGCTCTGCCGCCGCCCCGCCCTGCCCGCCTGCTGCCAGGACGAGGAGATGGAGCCGGGGAAACCGGCAAGCACCGCGCCGTCCAGGCCGCCTATGTCGATGCCCATCTCCAGCGCGTTGGTGGAAACCACACCCCGGACCTCGCCGGACCTTAGGCCTGCTTCGACGGCCCGCCGCTCGTTCGGCAGGTACCCGCCCCGGTAGGATTCCACCCGTATCCGCGAATCGTCGGTGTACAGGTTCGCGAGCTTTCCATTGATGTACGACGCGATGAGCTCCGTCTGTATCCGTGACCGGGCAAAGACGATGGTCTTCACGCCGGCCCTGAGCAGGCGCAGGGCCAGCCGCTGGGATTCCAGCACCACGCCGCGCCGTATTCCCTGCACCCGGTCCACCAGCGGCGGGTTGTACAGGACCACGTGCTTTTCCCCGGACGGCGCCCCGCTGTCGTCCAGAAGGTCCAGGTCCTCGCCGATGACCCGGCGGGACAGCTCCAGAGGATTGCCGATGGTGGCGGAACAGCAGATGAACACGGGCTTCACCCCGTAGAACGCCGCTATCCTTTTGAGCCGCCGGACCAGGTTCGCCATGTGGGAGCCGAAAACCCCCCGGTAGGTGTGGATCTCGTCGATGACGACGAAGGACAGGGTTTTCAGGAATTTTATCCACTTCGGGTGGTTCGGCAGTATCCCCGAATGGAGCATGTCCGGGTTCGAAATGATGATCTGCCCGGTTTCCCGCGCGGAGGCCCGCAGGGAGGCCGGCGTGTCCCCGTCGTAGGTCGCAACCTTGACGGGCAGCTCCCCGAACAGGACCGATTCGTTCAGTTCCGCCTGCTGGTCCCCGGACAGGGCCTTCGTCGGAAAAAGATACAGCGCCCTCCGTTCCGGTTTTTCCAGGATCGCCTGCAGGACCGGCAGGTTGTAGCAGAGGGTTTTGCCCGAGGCCGTGGGGGTTACGACGACGAAATTCCTTCCCGCCCGGGCGGTGTCGAAAGCCGCCGCCTGGTGGGAGTACAGCCGGTCCACTCCCTTCGAAACAAGCGCCGCCCGGAGACGGCCGTCCAGGCCTTCGGGGAGGGGGACATAACGCCCTTCGCGGGGCGGGATTTTTTCCCACCCCGTAACGCAGGAGAGGAAGTCCCGGTCCGTCTCCAGTTCGCGCAGCAACGATTCGATCCGCCTTTCCATACGGCTGATACTATCATAAAATCGCGTTTCCTTCTTGACCGCGCATTGTGCCGTCTCTTAAACTAACAGTAGGCAAAGCGACGCAGGGAGGGCACTATGAAAACATCACCGAACGTACTGTCCGTTGTTCTCGGAGGAGGCAAGGGAACGCGCCTCTATCCCCTCACGAAGGACCGTGCCAAACCCGCCGTGCCCTTCGGGGCGAAATACCGCATCGTCGACATTCCCATCTCGAATTCGATCAACGCGGGTTTCAAGCAGATATACATCCTGACCCAGTTCAATTCGGCTTCGCTGCACATGCACCTAGGCCGGGTCTACAGTTTCGACGCCTTTACGAAGGGCTTCGTCGAAATTCTCGCCGCGGAACAGACCAACGAGAGCACAAGCTGGTACGAAGGCACCGCCGACGCTGTCCGGAAGAATTTCATGCACTTCCGCACCCAGAACCCGGATTACTACCTCATCCTGTCCGGCGATCAGCTCTACCGGATGGACCTGGAGGATTTCGTCCGGCAGCACATCGAGAGCGGGGCGGACATAACGATAGCCGCCACCGCGGTGAACCGCGAAGCGGCCGCGGGATTCGGCATCATAGAGGCGGACAACACGGGGCGGATCGTCTCGTTCGTAGAAAAACCCGAGATGGGGAAGAACATCGACCACCTCAAGATACCCCGCGACATTCATCCGGACCCGCAGCAGATGGCCGCGGGGAAGGAGTACATGGCCTCCATGGGAATCTACGTCTTCAGCGCCCGGGTCCTGGAGGAGACTCTGGACAACGAGATGACGGATTTCGGGAAGGAGGTGATTCCCGCCGCCCTGGATAAATACAATATCCACGTGTACATCTTCACCGGCTTCTGGGAAGACATCGGGACCATCCGGTCTTTCTACGACACCAACCTGAACCTGGCGAGGATCAATCCGGACTTCAATTTCTACGACGAGGACAACCCGATCTACACCCACAAGCGCAACCTGCCGCCGTCGAAATTCAATTTTTCCACCCTGTCGGAGGTGCTGACCGGCGACGGCTGCATCATCACGAAGTCGATGCTGAGCCGGTCGATGATCGGCATCCGCAGCGTCATCGAGGTGGGGGCCAACCTGGATGGGGTCGTCGCCATGGGGGCGGACTTCTACGAGACTCCGAAGGAAAAGCAGGAAAACCGCCGCAGGGGGGTTCCGGACATCGGCATCGGCAGGAACACGCAGATAAAGGACGCGATCATCGACAAGAACGCCCGGATCGGAGACGGCTGCCTCATCGGCGTCCAGGACATCCCCCGCAGGGACGGGGATTACGACGGATACTACATCCGTGACGGGATCATCGTGATTCCGAAAAACGGGATAATTCAGCCGGGATCGGTCATCTGAGCCGACAGGAGCTCGAAGACCCTGCGGTCGGAATCCGCCAGGTCCAGGGCTCCTATGTCGGGGAACGGAATCCAGCGGACCTCGGCGTGCTCGTACAGCGAGAGGGTCTCCGTTACCAGAACGACCTCGTAAACGTGCAGGGCGTAGGATTTTTCGTGGTTTTCGAAGGTCGTGGAAACCAGGTGGCGTCCCACCCGGGCGGCCGCGCCGAACTCCTCCAGGATTTCGCGCTCCAGCGCCTCCCGGGGCGATTCATTCACTTCCGCCTTGCCGCCCGGAAACTCCCAGCGGCCGCTCATGCTTCCCCCTTCCTTCCGTTTCGCGACGAGATAGAGGTTTTTTCTGCGTATGATTCCGGCGGTGGATATGTCCGGCATGGGCTCTAGAGGAAAAGCACCGCGGGAAAGAAAAAGTGCAGCGCCGCCGCGAGAAGGGCGAGCAGACCCCAGAGGGTTCTGCGCTTCGTCAAAAGCGACTCCAGGAAGGCGGCGGCGGGCGCCCCGACCCCGGCTTTACCTTCGCGGCTCTCGAAAAACAGGGCGCCTCCTCCGAGAATGCCCGCCAGGGCGGGAAGAGCGTCCCCGATGACGACCACGTCCCCCGCCGTCACGGAAAGGACCTTGAAGACGCCGACGACGAAGCCCGCTGCGCCGAGCCCGGCGGGAAAGCCTTTCCTTTCCATGAGACGCGCCACGCAGTCCGCGACGGCCGGCGCCTTGTCCTCCAGCGTGTCCGCCGCGAGGGCAAAGGCGATGAGGATGTTGCAGACGATGGACAGCAAATAAAACTGATACATCTTTTTTTCCGCGGGAATTGTACAGCAAAGCACTGCGGGGGTCAATGCGGCGGTTCCCCCGGCACGGTGACGGACATTGTCTTCCTCGCCTTTCCGAAAACCACGTCCGCCCGGACCCTTCCGTCGGGCGGCAGCGGAATCACCGCCCGGGCGTACACCGTTTCGTTCCGCTCCGCGGGCAACCGGGGTACGGGCAGTTCCCGTGATCCGTCTCCCGCCCGCAGCGTCACGGAGGGAAGGGTTTCCGCGGCGGCCCCGGAACGCCGGGTGACCCGCAGGGACACCAGGACCCTGTCCTCGTGGGGATACGCGGCGAGCAGGAACGAGAATCCGCCCCTGTTCCACAAGGCGTCCCCGCCGGCCGTCAGAATCGAATGGACGAGAAAGAGGATCAGGAGAAGAGCCACATCGACGAGAAGAAAAACCATACCCCGGTTGCCGCGCAGGACGATCCGGTAAAAGCCGCGTTTGCCGGTTTCCTCCTCCCGGCAGGCGTCCCGCAGCAGGGGGGAGCGGGAAAGTCTTTCCTCCCGGCTGTAGTGGTAATGGAGGCTCCCGCCGCCGGAGGTTTCCTTATCCCCGCGCCGCATCGCGAAAGGCCTCCCGGGACAGGTGCGGCAGAAGGTCGGTGATGCACAAAACCGGGTCGTCCTTTCCGGT
>CAZGUL010000204.1:0-5935 GCA_964529055.1 uncultured Spirochaetaceae bacterium | reverse complement strand
GAATTGGTAAAAGAACTGCAGAGCTGTCATCTGGCACATTGAAAATATTGGCGGGCGGGTCTCCCCGCCCGCATTGAAAGGTTTCAGAGCCCGTTCCTGCCCCTGAGGCAGACGCCGGCCACGGCGATGACCGAGACGATAGCTGCGAGCCCGACGGCGACGGTCAGGTCGTCACTCGGGACGTAAAACGATCACTTCCGGACGTCGGCGACGACGACGGCGATGGTGATGAAAAATTTCGCGAAGAATACGTACATGGGCGCATGATACCAGAAGAGGGACCGCCGGGCAACACGGCCCGGGATTTCAACCCTCCAGAAGGTCCAGGGCTGTCAGCGCCAGAATTTTCACGCCGTTTGCCAGGATCGATTCGTCGAAATCGAAGGCCGTGGAATGGTGGTTGCCCGCAAGTTCGCTGCCGAGAAGGAAATACGCGGCCTTCCCGCCCTTTTCGGCGACCCGCCGCATCATCAGGGTGAAATCCTCGCTTCCGCCGAAGTTGACCTCCCGCTCCCGGAGCCGGGGGAAAATCCGGTGCTTTTCCGCGAGGCGGTAGACCCTGCGGACCAGGTCCTCGTCGCTGACCGCGTTCGCAGCCTCGCCCATCCTGACGATGTCGCAGTCCGTTCCGCACATTTTCGCGGCCCCCCGGAGAACCGCCTCCGCGCGTTCCACCATGTACCGGTCGATCTCGGACGTCTCGCCCCGCGTCTCTATCAGAAGATGCGCCTCCGACGGAATCACATTCCGGCCGGTTCCGGCGGTCATTTTTCCGACGTTTATCCGCGTCGCCCCGCCGCCGTGCCGGGAAATCGCGTACAGGTTGACGACGGCGTTCGCCGCCGCCAGCAGGGCGTTCCGCCCCTCCTGGGGATCGAAGCCGGCATGGGTGGCCTTTCCGCGGAAATGGGCGTCCAGTTTCGAGGTGGCTAGAAAGCCGTCGGTGCCGCAGCAGAATTCCCCGGTGGTCCGCGCCTTCGCACCTATATGCAGGCCCAGAACGTAATCCAGGTCGTCCACGACCCCCGCTTCGGTCATCGCCCGGGCGCCCCGGGCCCCCTCCTCCGCGGGCTGGAAAATGAGCCGCACCCTGCCGCGTACCCGGTCGCGCAGCGCCGCCAGAGCCTCCGCGAGACCCAGACCGACGGCGGCGTGGCCGTCGTGGCCGCAGGAATGCATGGCGTCAGCGTGAATCGACGCAAAACCTTCCCGGGCGGGCCGGTGGATTTCGGCCCCCTTCTCCTCCATTTCCACCGCGTCGATGTCGAACCGGAAACCGATGGCGGGGCCTTCCCCGGTCCCGATTTCCCCGACGACCCCGGTGAAGCCGCCCCGGAATTTTCCGGCATACTCCTCCGGGGCCCCTTCCGCGAGGGCGCGGGCGAATTGCGCCTCCATGACATCCGGAGCCGGCAGCCCCATCCGGGCGGCTTCGGCCACGACCTCACGGCCGGTTTTCAGCCGGTACCCCAGCTCGTCGAGCCGCCGCGCGATGATCGCCGCGGTGCGGTATTCGCCCCACCCCGGCTCGGCGCGGCGGTGAAAGTCCCGCCTGTACTCACGGAGTTTCGGCTCCATGGCCTTCAGGATGTCGTCCAGCCCCGGGTTCATTTCCCCGCCTTTTTGTTTTTCAGAAAATCGCCGGAATCGACGACGACGCAGTCGACTCCCAGGGCCCGTACGGCGGCCTCCCCCCGGTTCGTGGTGAGAGCGGCGCCGCCGGTTCCGGTTACAACGCCGTCGACCATGATGATTCCGCCCCTGGCTATCCCCATCCAGGCCCTCCCCGCCCCGGGATCGAGAACCGTGACGTCCGCGTCCGCCCCCGGGGACAGGTGACCCTTGTTCCGCAGGCCCATCATGCGGGCGGCGTTGACCGAAAGCTTCCTCGCCAGCTCCGACGGGGTCAGGGACCCCATCCTGGCCATGGAAAGGCCGTTTCGCACCATGGTGTTCCGCGGGATGCCGCCCCCGTCGGTGCTGAGGGCGTCGACGACGAAATCGCCGTTTTCGTTCTTCATGGCCGCCAGGCCGAACTGCACCTCCGGAACGTTCACCGGGAAACTCAGCGTCACGTCGGTACCTTTCTCCTTCCAGAAGGCGTACCCCTCGTCTCCGGTGACGAGGACGTTCTCCCCGCCCCGGAACTTCGTGACCCGCGCATACCCGGCCCTGATGGCCTCGCCGAGTCCCCGTTCGTCCGCCGTGAACCCCTTGAGTTTGCAGCATGTCCGCGTCACGTGGCTGAGGATTTCCCCCCCCGCGCACTTTCCCGAGGTCCCGTTGAAAACGTTCAGGTACGATTCGGACCAGATGTTCGGCGATTTTCGCAGCAGGTCGGCCGCCTCGGCCGCCTCCAGCAAGGGATCAAGGACAGCGCCGCGGCAGTAGCTGTTGATGTGGGCCATGTGGAGGGGGTTGCCGTCCGCCAGCGCCACCGCTTCCCGGAGCCCCTTCAGGTTGCTGCCGTTTTCCGTCGTGCCGGCGTGAAAGGCCGCGTAGACCCGCATGTCCGCCGTGTGCCGTATGACCTTTCCCGTCGTTTCCGGGGACAGTGGATAGTGGCCTCCCAGCAGCTTGACGCCGAAGGCGCCTTCCCGCATCACGGAGCTTATCTTGTCCCGGATTTCGCCGTCCGACAGGCCGTCGCTCCTTTCCCCCCCGCCCAGCGTGAAGGCCCCGAGGCAGGCGATGTTCATGCCGGACCCGTGGTTCCTGACGTTGAGGAATACGTTCTCCGCAGGTCCCGCCATGTCCAGGGCCGTGATTACCCCTTCCCGGGCCATCATTCTGAGGCCGGGATAATCCCCGATCCATGAGGAGACGTGCATGTGCGGGTCGATGACCCCGGGAATGACCCACTTCCCCGACGCGTCCACCACCCGGTCGGCCCGGGAAAGGTCGAGGCTTTTTCCCGTCTCCGCCACCCGGCCGCCGTCCATTCCGATGTCGCCGACGAAGTCGGCCCCGTTCGCGGGGTCCACGATCCTGCCGTTGGCGAGAACAAGGGTGTATTTCATGTCAGCCCACCGTACTCATGTACAAGGCCGGAAGCCAGGTCGCGAGGGCCGGGAAAACGTACAGAAAAACGATGACGATGATGTCCGCCAGAATGAAAGGCGTAACTCCCTTGAAAACGTCCTCTATGGTGACGTCCTTTCCGGCCACGCCTTTCAGCGAGTAGGCGTTGAGCCCCACGGGTGGAGTCACCGCGCCGATTTCCGCCATCTTCATCGCCACGATGCAGAACCAGACAGGGTTGATCCCGAGCTTGATGATGAGGGGATAGAAAATGGGAAAGGAGAACATGAAGAAAGCCGACGCGTTCATGAACATGCCGAGGAAAAAGAGGACGATCAGAATGAAAACCGTCACCGCGATGGGGCCGATGTTCATGTCGACGATGAAGGAACTCAGATTGGACGGCAGCCGGGTTATTCCCAGGACGCGGCCGTAGTACAGGGCCCCCACCATGATGGCGAAAATCATCGACGAGGTCTTGGCCGCTTCCTGCAGGGACGCCCGGACTTCCGAGAATTTCCCCAGATCCCCCCGGAAAATGCCGATGACGAAGGTCAGCAGCGTGCCCGCCGCCGCGGCTTCCGTGGGGGTGAAAACGCCGGAGTAGATGCCCCCCAGAACGACGACGACCAGCAGGGCTATGGGCCACAATTTGGTCGTATACTTCAGTTTTTCCACAAGGCTGTAGGACGGCTGGTTTTCCGCCCGGGGAGCCAGCAGCGGGTTCCGGTGGGACCGGTAGATGATCGACGCGGAATACACCGCTGCGGTGAAAAGGCCGGGAAGAATCCCCGCCATGAAAAGGACGCCGATGGACTGGTCCGTGATGATCGCCAGGACGATGAGGACCCCGCTGGGAGGAATCATCGAGGCGAATGTCCCCGCCGAAGCTATGCAGCCCAGCGAAAACGATTTCTCGTACTTGAGACGCTGCATTTCCGGCAGGGCCACGCGGCCGAAAACAGCGGCGGCTGCGAGGGAAGAACCCGACACAGCCCCGAAGGCGGCGTTCGCCCAGCAGGTGGCCACCGCGATGGAACCCGGTATTTTCCCCAGCCAGACCTGGGTGGCGTCGAACGCGTCCTTCGCGAAGCCCGCGCGGGCGGCGAAGGCCCCCATCAGCACGAAAAGCGGAAGCACCGCGTACGTGTCGGTGGCTATTCCGTGGTAGATCGTCTGCCCGATCATCGCGATGGCCGGTTCCACCCCGATCAGCATCGACGTCACGCCGAAACCGACGGCGAAGAAGATTATGAAAATATGGGCCCCCGTGACGAGAAGCACGAGGAAGGCCACTATGGTTATCATCCCTGTCAACATGTGTCTGTCCCCCCCCGCCTAACGTTTTTCGTTTCGCATCGTCTTGTAAAGATGCCGAAGGGCCTGAAGGAAAAAGAACGTCAAACCGATGAATATGATCACTTTCACGGGAAAGGTCGGCAGCGGAGTCGTTCCGGGGACCGATTCCCTGCTGACGAAAGCGTCTATCGCGGTTTCCGCCGCGGCGTAGGTAAGGATCCCGCCGATGACCACAGCCAGAAGGTAATTGAATACGTTCATGGCGAAACGCAGCTTTTTCGGTGCCCTGCTGAGGAAGTAATTCACCTTTATGTGTTCATCGTGCTCCTCGCTGTAGGCCAGCCCCAGGTAAATGACCGCGAGAAACGTGAAGGTGGTCATTTCGAGGAGTCCTTCCACATCGACCTCGAAAAAGCGGGTCACCAGATTGAGAACCAGCAGAAAGGTGATGATCGTCAGAAGCCAGCCGCTGATTTCCGCGAAAAACCGATTGATTTTCGATAATATTCTGCTCACCTGTTTCCTCCGCACAACGCGGGCGCGTTTTACGAAAAACGAGGCTCCCGGGGGACCGGAACGGGCCCCCGGGAAACCCCGGATAAAACTTCGTGAAAGGCTGCGGTTACTTCCCGCCGGCCTCGTCAATGAATTTGTCCAGATCGTCGACGAACTGCTGACCGTTGATCCCGGCCTTGTCGGCCTTCGCGACCAGCTCTTTCTTCAGTTCGACCAGGATCGGAAGGTTCTGCCAGATCCGGACGTCCTCGTCGCTCGCCATGACCAGCTCTTTTCCCTTGTCGCGGAAAATCTTTACCTCCGCGGCGTACGCTTCGTCGTACATGGGGCCGAACCTTTTGTCGACGATGGCAACGGCGTTCTTCACCTGGTCCCGGGTCGCGGGGGTAAAGCCGTCCCAGATTTCCTTGTTGATGGTGAAGGTGAAGGGAAGCCAGAGGCCCAGTTTTTCCGACGTGAAGGAATACGGCGCGGGCTCGTAGAACTTCTGACCCGTCATCGCTTCGATGTTGGTGAAGACCCCGTCGATGGTTCCGGTCTGCAGGGCCATGTAGCAGTCGTTGAAGGGCACGGAAACGGGAATCGCGCCGAGGCTTTTCAGCATGCGCAGATACACTTCGCTGGAGGCCCGGATCTTGAGGCCGCTGAAATCCTTTATGCTTTTGACCGGTTTCGTGGAGCTCAGGTTGAGGGAATTGGGAAAATACTGGAAAAGAAGTTTCTGGTTGTAGTTCTCGAGTTCCGCCAGAAACTGGGGATATTTCGCGTAGGTCTTTTCCATGACCTCTTTCTTCTGGCTGTGCCGGGGCGGAGACTTGGTGTAGACCAGGATGCCCGCGTGGAGCGGCAGCTGCCCGGGATAGTAGGCGGGGTTCACGTCGCCGATGTCCACGACCTTTTTCCGCACCGCCTCGAGGACCTCGCTTCCCTTCGCGAGGGACTGGCTGTAATAAATGTCGATCTTGACCTTGCCGCCGGTGGCCTTCTCGATTTCCTCCTTGAGAAGCCTCGATCCGATGCTCCGTGAAACATCCGCGGGATGATGGGTCGACAGTTTCAGGGTGACAGCTTTCTGCTCCCCCGCACCCGCTTCGCTCTT
>CAZGUL010000203.1:0-5953 GCA_964529055.1 uncultured Spirochaetaceae bacterium | reverse complement strand
TGATCTGAGCCTGCCTGATCTGATAACCGACATGCCACTGTAGGGCGCCTTCGCGTTGGCCGCGAAAACGTTGGTCTCGTCGAGCACCGCCAGGCCGGCGACCTCGAGGTCCTGGAACGAGAAGTCGACGAGCCCCATGACCTTGTTGAGCAGCATGCCGGGATGGAAGAAGAGCGCCATGTAGCCGTCAGGAGCGGCGTCCTTGACCTTGCGGGTTCCCAGGGAGCCGCCGGCGCCGCCGACGTTGACGGTGACGATCGCCTGGCCGAGTTCCTTTTCCAGATACTTGCCGAGAATCCGGCAGTTCAGGTCCGTGTCTCCGCCGGCGCCGGCGGGCACCACGACCTGGATGGGTTTCACGGGATAGGCCGGTTTTTTCGCGGCTTCCTTGCCTCCCGCCGCGAAGGCGAAAGAGGCCAGCAGAGTCAGGGCGAGACACAGGGCTGTGATCCTTTTCATCATAATACTCCTCCTGTATTGATGATATGCTTCTGTATAGTACCATATATGAGCGTTCTTCTCCACAAAAAACCGCCCCCGGGCGGACGGAAGAATTTTATGTATCCGCGGGGAGGAATTTTGCTTATATTAACCCCGTCGCCGTCTCCGCGCCGCCCGTACGGCGGGCTCCGGAGCGGTCCCGAAGAGGAGACCCCCATGAAACGAAATTCCGCCCTATACGCCCTGCTGGCCGCGACGGCCTTTGCCTTCGCGGCGGCGCCCGCGTCCGCCCGCCCCTTCGCCGACCTGGAGGCGGGGATGGTTTTCAGCGGGTACAACGATATCAGGATCCCCGGCGACACGGGAACGAAGTTCTCCCTTCACGACGATCTGGAGGCGGAAACCTCGGCGTTTTTCCGCGTCCGCCTGGGGTACACGCTGAACGAGCGGCATGTCCTGTCGCTCCTGGCCGCCCCGCTGACGGTCCGGTACGAAGGGACCCTCGACGACAACGTCGACTTCGCCGGAACGACCTTTCCCGGCGGTTCCGACGTGAAGGCCGATTTCGTCTTCAACTCGTACCGGTTCACGTACCGCTACGATTTTTTCCTGTCCCCGCGGATCGAGTTCGGCGCCGGCCTCACCGGAAAGATACGGGACGCGGAGATCCGGCTCAAAAGCGGGCCCCTGGAGGCGAGCAAGACCAACGTCGGCTTCGTGCCGCTGGTGAATTTCCGGCTCCTCCTCCGTCCCCAGAAAAAGATGGGCCTCCTGATCGAAGGGGACGCCCTCGCCTCCGTGCAGGGCAGGGCCGAAGATGTTCTGTTCGCGCTTACATACGATATCGACGACAGGTGGAGCGTGCGGGCGGGATACCGGATCCTCGAGGGAGGAGCGGACAACGACGAAGTCTACACCTTCTCCCTGTTCAACTACACCCTGTTCGGGGTCCACGCGAAACTTTAGTTTCGCGGGCGAAACTTTAGTTTTCGCGTGCGAAACTTTAGTTTCGCGGGCGAGGCTTTAGCCTTCGCGGCGAAACTTCAGTTTTCGCGGGTGCCCCTACACGCGGACCGGCTCCGGGCTGAGAATCCTGCCTCCCCGGCGGGCTTCCACGGCCTCCCAGCCCTTTTCCCGGTAAAGTTTCGCCGCTGACAGCGGGTCGGCCGCCCCGTAGATGCCCCGGCCGACGATGACGCCGTCCGCGCCGCCCCGGACCGCCTCTTCCAGACTCATGTACTGCTGTCCCAGGACGTCCTTGCCGGTCCTGAGCTGGACGCCGGGCATCAAGAGGAGCTGGCCCTTGGGCAGTTTTTCCCGGAACCTGGCCAGGTCGTCCACGTTGTCGCCGTGGCCGATGTAGCCCGCGACCCACTGGGGATGGGCGCGGCCGGCCTCGATGACCCTGCGGGTGTAGCCGTCGGTTATGTAATTTCCCTTCGACGACATCCGGGCCAGAAGGAACGCGCTGCCGGTGGTCCGGCTCGGTTTGGGGCCGTAGGAGGTTCCCGTGGTGTCCTCGTCGCCGAAGAGGCCCTTCAGGATGCCGTCACCGGAAATCATGTGGACCGTCACGGTGTCGGCCCAGTCGGCGATCCGGTACATGCCCCCCCGGTACTGGACCCGGGCGGTGTTGCCGATGTCGGCGAACTTGCGGTCCGCCATGATGTAGAAGTCCCCTTCCTCCGCCAGCGCCGACAGGCGGACCGGGAAGGACGGATCGAAGTCTTCCAGGATGTCCACGTGGACCTTGACCATCGCGATTTCGGACGCGGCGGCTTCCAGCAGGCGGAAAAAGTCCCTGCGGTTCGTCGCGTCCAGGCTCAGGATCAGGTTCGTCTTTTTCCGCTCCATCAAGGCGGCGAGCTTCGACGCGAAGGCGTTGTCCACCCCCGTGTCGGCGCAGGACGCGGCCAGGTTGCGGGTGAACATCCGCGCCTGTTCGGCCTGCACCGCCGCGATGCGCCCCTCGCCTTCCAGGATTTTCAGTATGTCTTCGAGGTTCACCAGGCTGTGGAGCTTGTAGCCCCGGGCGGCCAGGTCGTCGGCGGCGCAGAGGCTCCGGTCGATGAAGACGACGAAGTCCGAAACGGTGAGGCCGGCGGCCTCGAAGGCCTCGGCGATCTCGATCTTGCTTTCCCCGGTGGTGATCAGGTCGTCGATGACCAGGCACCTGTCGCCGGGCTTGAAGCTGCCGACGATGCTGCCTCCCAGACCGTAGGTTTTTTCCTCCTTCCGCTGGTACACCAGGGGCTTGCCGAGTTTCTCGGCCACCACCGCCGCGTAGGGCAGGGCGGTGTAGGGGATGCCCGTCACGACGTCGAAGTCCAGGCCGCGGATCTTTTCCAGCAGCATCTCCGTCATGTTCCGGAACAGGTCCGGCTTGGCAACGGTGTCCCGGAGGTCGATATAGAAGGGCGACACCTTGCCGCTTTTCAGGACGAAGTTCCCGAAGCGGAGGAGCTTCTCGTTTTCCAGATTCAGGACGAGATCACGGGTCGTCATATGCACTCCTTGTGTGTGGTGGTATGGCGGCGGACAGGGGAGCCCCCGGGGGGCGGGAGCGAAAAGCGCGGGCAAAAAAAAGAGGAGCCGTTGACGGCTCCTCCCGAATTCTCGAAAGAAAAATTCTCTTTCCCGAGGGAAATTCCCCCGTGGAAAACGGCAACCCCTCTTCGTCTCCTCTGCTTGATCCGCATTGTACGATACAGGTTACCGTTCAGCATTTCAGGTAGTGTATCAAATCCCCGGCGCTTCCGTCAAGGGGGAAATGTGATTTTTCCGGATAATTTTCAGTCCTCCCGTTCCGCGGCGGCGAGAAGAAGGAGCCGGTTTCGCCATATTCCTTCGTCGTAACCGAAGAGGAATTCCTCTCCCGGCAGCTCCATGAAGGGAAAGAGCAGGTTCCGCTGAAACCGGCCCGCGATGTCCTTTTTTATCCTGATCCGGTCCTCCGGCGGAAGCTTGTCCACGTAAAGGTAACGGTAGGCAAGTCCCAGGGAATCCAGGAGGGCCATCCCGTCGCGGCAATGCTCGCAGGAGGTGAGGGCGTAAATTTTGACGGGAAAGGGTTTCGCTCCCCCCGGACTTTCGGTGTAGGCGAGATCGTCGAACATGGGGCCTCCGGAATTTATATATTGCAAATAATATATAAGAGAATAATCTTTCCCGCCCGGAGGGTCAAGCCGGTCAGATGCTGAAACGGATGTGCAGGATGTCCCCGTCCTTCACCGTGTAATCCCTGCCTTCCAGGCGGAAGAGCCCCTTGTCCTTCACCGCCTTTTCGGAGCCCAGGGACAGAAGGTCCTCGCAGGAGAAGCATTCCGCCCGGATGAAGCCCTTGGACAGGTCCGAATGGATGGCGCCGGCGGCCTCCACGGCGTTTTCCCCCCTGCGGATGGTCCAGGCCCGGACCTCGTCCTCACCGACGGTGAAGAAACTGATGTACCCCAGCATTTCGTAGGCGAACTTCGAAAGACGCGCCCGGGCGGATTCGGCTATGCCCATGTCGGCCATGAAGCCCGCCCGGTCGGCCTCGTCCAGCCCCGCGAGCTCCATCTCGAATTTGCCGGCGAACTCGATGACCGCGTGCTTTTTCGAAAGTTCCTCGGTCAGGGCGGCGTTCTTTCCGTAGTTTTCCTCGCCGGAGTTCAGGATGACCAGCACCGGTTTCGCGGTCAGGAACCGGTAGCCCTGGAGAAGTTTCTGCTCCTCGGCGGAGAACTCCAGTGCCCGCACCGGCGTTCCCGCGTTCAGGGCCTCCGCGATGCGGGCCATGACCTTCTCCTCCGCCTGGCTCGCCGGGGTTTTTTTGCCCCGCTGGTGGTCCGCCGCGATCCGCTCGATCCGCTTCTCCGCGACGATGAGGTCCGCCAGCAGGAGTTCCGTGTCGATGGTGGAAAGGTCCCGGACGGGATCGGGGGGGCCGAACTGGGCTTCCAGGGTGTCGCTACTGAAATTGCGGAGAACGGCCACCAGGGCGTCGGCGTTCTTGATCATCGCCATGCCCTCGCCGGAGAAGAGCCCCCCCTTCGCCGCCCCCTGGGCCGCGCCGACGAAGTCGATGAACTCGATCGCGGCGTGAATCGTCTTTTTCGGATTGTACATCGCCGAAAGCCGGTCCACCCGGTCGTCCAGCACCGTGACGACCCCCAGGTTCGGTTCCACCTTGCCGGTGCCGTAGTCGGCCGTCTCGGCGGCCTGCCCCGTCAGGGCGTTGAAGATGGTGGTTTTGCCCGATTTCGCCGGGCCGACGAGTCCTATGTTCATGCTCTCTCCGTGGGTGCCAGTATGGCAGAAAACCGCGAAACCGGCAAGAACGTCTGGTTTCACCCGATGGTTTCGCGTATAATCGGCGGCGCATGAAAAAAACCTGCCTTGCCGCCGCGTGCGGCGTTCTCCTCCTGTCCTGCGCCTCCGTCACCTTCGCCCCGGAAGAGCCGCGGCCGATCCCCCGCGACCTTTTCGGAATGGCCCACGCGGGTTTTCACGTGTCCCCCGAAGAGTACGACCTTTTGGACGACCTGGGGGCCGTGTGGATGCGGAGGACGTTCCAGTGGCAAAGAATCCAGCCGCTGCCGGACGCATGGGATTTTGCCCTGTGGGACGAGTACGTCGACTCGGGCCTGCGGGCGGGAAAGAAGATTCTGGCCGTTCTCGCCTACGACGCCGGCTGGATCCACGGGGAGAACGAACCTCCCCGCCGTTTCATCCTGGCTCACCAGCTCGATCACTACCTGCGGTACGTGGAGACGGTGGTGGAGAGGTACAGGGGCAGGATCGGGGCCTACGAGATCTGGAACGAGCCGAACTGGACTTTCTGGCGCGGGACCCCGGAGGATTTCTATGCCCTGTCCCGGGCCGCGGCGCGGAAAATAAAGGAAGTCGACCCCGACGCGAAGGTCGTGGCGGGATCGTTCCAGCGGGTGCCGGATATTTTTATCCGGGGAATGTTCGAGAGCGGCGCCATGGAGAACGTTGACGCCGTCTCCTTCCATCCCTACGCCGTGACCCCCCGGGGAACGATGCGCCTTTTCGACCGGTTCCGGAAGATCCTGGACCGTCACGGGTTCCGGGGCGAGATCTGGGTCACCGAGGTCGGCTACCCGACGGGGGGCTGGTACGTCACGCGGGTATCGGAGGACGAGCTGCCGTCCCACGTCGTGAAGACCCTGGCGGGTCTCGCGGCCAGGGGATCACGGACGATTTTCTGGTACGAGGTTTTCGACAAATTTCCCCGGGGCCGGGCGCCGTCGCGGACCGATTCGGGGCTCTTTTTCGGCCTGGCCTACCCGGACTACGCCCGCAAGGAGGGCGCGGCGGCCTACGCGCTGTTCGCCCGCCATGCCGCCGGCGCGGAGTACCGCCCGGACCTGGTGGACCGGCGCGGGCTTCCTCCGTCCCTGACGGCGATGCTGTTCCGGGCGGACGGCGCCGTGCCGGGCGGGAGGTCCGCCCTGGTGATCTGGAACGACGACGGCCGGACCCCCGTCAGACTCCAGCTCCCGGGCCG
>CAZGUL010000202.1:0-5984 GCA_964529055.1 uncultured Spirochaetaceae bacterium | reverse complement strand
TCCGGCCCCATGAAGAACGGAAAATCGACGGCGGGCCCCAACTCGCCGGAAAAGCCGAAGCTCGGGGCGAACATCAGATTGAGACCGATCCACGAATTGAAATGATAGGTGTAGCTGAATCCGGCCGCCAGACCCGGGCCGTTGTATCTGCTGGTCGATTTGTCCAGGGCTTCCACGGGATCGTAATAATCCACCGAATCCATGACGGCGCCGAAACCCAGGGTCAGCGACAGGTCGTGTTTCTTTCTGCCCCTGCGGTTGACGACGTCCCGTTCGGACACCTTTTTTTCCATGGTCGTTATCTCGGTGGAAACGGTCTGCCGTTTCTGAACGATTTCCCGCCCGCTGCCGGGCAGGACCCGGTCCACCGCCGCGTCGAACTCCCGGGTCATTTCGTCGATGGAGTCGAATATCGAGAATCCCGTCCGGCTCGCGTAGAGGATGTCGGCCTTCACGTTTTCCTTCTGCACATCGTACAGGGACGCGTGGATGAGGAGCCTGTCGTCCTCCGTGAAGTAGTCGCCTGATATCATCAGGTCGGCGCCGGTTTTCAGGGCGGGACCGAAATCCGGCTTCAGGGTCGTCGTCCTTTGGTCCGGCTGTTCCGCTTCCTCCGGGGCCGTGAGAAGGGCTATCCGGCCGTCCCGGGAAAACGCCGCGGACAGGGCCTGGTCGAAGACGCCGCGCAGGTGGTCGTCTTCGGATTTCCCCAGGTTGCGGAAAGGAGTCACCACCAGGCCGTACTGGTTGCGGGCGATCCCGGCGGCCGCCGGATCACCGCCGGCCGCGTCCTGGGTGACCGTGGAAAGCTCGACGTTGATTTCGTTGTCCGAATCGGCGTCGATGTAACTGCGCCAGGTGGCCATGCCCTCCTTGCGGACTTCCACCAGGTGCTTTCCCGCCCGGAGGTCCACCGCGATGGGGGTGGAACCCTGCACTTCGTTGTCGATGACGACCTCCGCCCCCTGCGGATTCGAGTTGATCTGCAGGCGGTACTCGTCCTGCCGGAGAGTGAGCCGGGGCGGATACCTGCCGAAGCCGATGAACAGCCTGCCGATCCATTCGGAAAAGCCTATCATGTCGGAGAGCTCGTCGGAAACGCGCTGCTGGTCGAGCTCGGCGGCCAGGTTCGTGCCCGGGCGGTAGTCTGTCCTCTCCGCGGCCCGGGCCGTAAAAATCAGCGGATACAGCACGATCGAATTTTCCGGCACGATCAGCTCCCAGGAGGCGGGCGGTGCCGCCCATGTGTTGCCGCCGCTTCCCCAGGAGTGCGTTACGTCCCGGGCCGTCATCCGGTACGTGCCGGGTATGACGGGAACCGTAAACACTTTTCGCGATTGGAAGGGAATGTCCAGCTTGAGTCTTTCCGGACCCTCGAACACGAGGGTTTCGCTGAATGAATCCCGGGTATCCGTCCGGTCGTCCCGGCCTTCGAAGACGAGTACCAGCAGCGAGCTTCTTTCATCCGTCGGCTTCGGGAAGGTGGCGCAGGAAAAAAGCAGCACGGCCGAGGCCGCCGCGGAGGTCGTAATTTTCATGATTCTCAGGATTTTACGAAACATAGGGCGGTCTCCTTGCTTCATACTTTTATTAATACTCCCCCGGGGCGGGCTGTCAAATGTTTTTTTCCGTCCCGGGGGCCGCGAAAGGAGACCGGCTTCGAAGGGATGCGTTCACCGGCCCGGGAGGGACGCCGTCGCTTCATTCCAGATCTTCCGGTTTTTCTTTAAAAGTTCGGGAATTTTGAGGCCGTAGGGACAGCGGGTCATGCAGACTCCGCATTCGGTGCAGGCCTCCGCATGGTCGACCGCTGCGCCGGCAAGCTTGTAGGCCCGCTCGAGGGGCATCCTTTTCAGGAAGCTCCTGACGATGAGGACCGTGCTGATTTTTATGCCCTGCGGACACGGCTGGCAGTAGTCGCAGCGGTGGCACCACTCGGTGCCGAGTTCCGCCCGCTGAGCTTCGATCCGTTTCCACTCTTCTCCGGAAAGCGGCTCCGGGTTTTCCGCAAGAGCGGCGATTTCCCTCATCTCCTCGATCTTTTCGATGCCCGGATCGGGGACCACGTGGTCGTGACGCAGCAGGTACCGGAACGCGGTGCCGGCATTGTCCAGCAGCCCGCCGCCCAGGGGTTTCATCGCGATGAAGCCCATGTCCAGTTCCCTGGCCAGCGGGATGGCCTCTTTCTCGGCCTCCGTGTCGATGTAGTTGATCGGGAGCTGGACGGCGGCGAAGCGGCCGGACCTCATCAGGTCCAGGGCCATCGGGACGCTGTGGCTGCTGAAGGCGGGAAACCGCACCTTGCCGGACCTGACGGCCTCTGCGAGACCTTCATAGGCGCCGTCGGGACCGAAAACGGCGGTGTGCCGCTCATCCGAGTTGACGTTGTGCAGCTGATAGATGTCGATGTAATCCAGCCCGAGGCGTTTCAGGCTGAGGTCGACATGTTCGAGAAAAGTCTTCCTGTCGTTGGCCGGGGATTTCGAGGCCACGACGATGTCTTCCCGGCGCATGCCGCGGATGGCTTCGCCGATTTTTTCCTCGCTGTCGTTGTAGCCGTGGGCCGTGTCGATGAAGTTGACTCCCAGTTCGACGACCTGCCGGACGAGGCGCGCTGCGTCCGGCTTCGGGAGGCGCATGATGGGAATCCCCCCGAAGGCGATCCTGCTCACCATGAGTCCGGTTTTTCCGAAACGAATTTTTTTCATGAGGGCAGTATATGCGAGGTGGCGGATGAAGGCCAGATGCCGCGCCTCGGTTGTTCCGATTCCGGCAGGAGCGGATCTCAGGCGCGGCCGCAGACTTTTTCCAGAAGGGCGAAAAAGCCGGGAAAGGTGACCGCGGCGGCTTCCGCAGATTCTATGCGCGTTTCCCCCGCCGCTCCCAGGGCCGCCGCGGCAAGCGCCATGACCACCCGGTGGTCGCCCCGGCCGTGGACTTCCGTTCCGCGGAGCGGAGGTTCCTGGCCGGCGGAGCGGACCGGGGAACCCGAGATTTCCAGGCCGTCCGGCAGTTCGCGGATGCGGGCTCCCATTTTCGCCAGCTCCGCCGCCATGACGGCTATGCGGTCCGTCTCCTTCAGCCGCGCCTGCGGCACGTTGAGAAGCCGGGTCCTGCCTTCCGCGTAACACGCCGCGGCGGCCAGGGCGGGAAGGGCGTCTGGGATCGCGTTCATGTCGATGTCCATGCCGTGGAGGCGGCCGCCGGAAATCGTTATTTCCTCCGGTCCGATCCGCACGGCGCAGCCCATCCTTTCCAGGATGTTCACGACTTCCTTGTCGCCCTGGGAGTCGGTCATGTCCAGCCCGCGGAGGGTGAGCGTCGAACCCGTGACGGCGGCGCCGCACAGGAAAAAAGCCGCAGAAGAAAAATCACCGGGTACGGTCTTGTCGAAAGCCGTGTATTTCTGGCCTCCGGGGATCCTGAAATGGTCCAGCCCCCGGCGCTCGAACCGGATTCCCTGTTCATCGAGCCACCGGAGGGTCATTTCCACGTAGGGCCTCTCGTGGAGCAGCGGGACATCAATTTCCGTCGGGCCCGCCGCGAGGGGGGCGGTGATCAGAAGGCTGGAGAGATACTGGCTGGTGGGACATTCGATGCGCGTCCTGCCGCCCCGGAGGGGTCCGCGTATCGTGAACGGGGCGCGGCCGTTTCCGCCTTCGCAGACGACCCGGGCGCCCAGGTCTTCCAGGCTGCGGAGCAGGTTGGCCGCCGGGCGTGCCCTTATCTGGTCGTCCCCGGTGAAGGTGATTTCCCCGTCCGCCAGGGCCGCGATGCCGGCGGCCAGGTACAGGGTGGTTCCGGAATTTCCCACATCCACGGTGATGCCGGGCACCCGCACCCGGCCGCCGGTGCCGTCCACGACCAGGGTTCGGACGGCGGCGCCGGGGGTCTCCGCGATGCGGGCGCCGAAAAGCCGGCACGCGTCGATGCACGAAACGGCGTCCGCGGATTCCAGGGGATTGGCGATCCTGCTGGTCCCCTCCGCAAGGGACGCGATGAGGAGCGCACGTATCGTGTGGGACTTCGACGCGGGTATCAGAACGCTTCCGGACGGTTTCGCCGGCTTTACGACCTTCACCATGCCGCCGAGTGTATCTCCGGCGCCGGAATGCTGTCAACGCGGACTCCCGCGGCCGGGGCGGCCGCGGTCGGTTTCAGGACTTCTTTTTGAAATCCGGATAGTTCAGGACGAGATTCAGCAGAACGCCGACGATGGCGGCGAGGCCGAGCCCGCTGAACGAAAAGGACCCGAACGATATCGACGCGCCCGGGGCCTGGCTGTCCACCAGGTTGGCGATGGATCCCGTTCCGAGGCCGAGGACGATCATCGCCGCGGTGATCATCAGTATCTTCGGGTTTCCCATGTCCACCCGGGCGTCCACCATGTTCTTGACGCCGATGGCCGATATCATGCCGAAGAGCAGGATGGAAATGCCCCCGATGACCGGCGCCGGGATGGACCCGATGACTGCCGTGAACTTCGGGATCAGGGAAAGCACGATCGCGAAAACCGCCGCTATCCGCATCACCAGGGGGTTGGAAACGCCGGTCAGCGCGACGGCGCCGGTGTTCTCGCTGTACGTGGTGTTCGCGGGGCCTCCGATCAGGGCCGCAAGGCTGGTCGCCAGGCCGTCGCCGAGAAGGGTCCGGGAAATTTTCGGGTCCTCCAGGTAATCCTTGCCGGTCACGTTGCCGATCGCCAGGACATCGCCGAAATGTTCCACCATGGTCACTATCGCGATGGGAACGGTGAAGCTTATCGCGCTCAGGGAAAATTTGGGCAGGGAGAATTTCGGGATTCCCAGCCAGGAGGCGCCGGCGACGGCGGAAAAATCCACGATGCCGACCATGACCGACAGGAAGTATCCGGCGAGCAGCGCGAAGAGAACCGGCAGCATGGACAGGAAGGAGAGTTTCCACTTCGGAAACGCGATTTTGACGAACACCCCCGCCGCGAACGTGAATGCCGCGATTCCCCAGCAGCCGAGCTCCGTTATCTGCTCCCGCACGTTTCCGACGTAGGCGTCGGTCGCGTTCCTGATCGCCACCGGAGCGAGAATGACGCCGATCAGGATGATGATCGGTCCCGTGACGTGGGGGGGAAGTATCTTGTGCAGCACGTCGACGGAGACGAAGTTGAAAATGACCGCGACGATGACATAGAGAAAACCGGCGACGAAAATGCCTCCCAGCGCGTACGGCAGACCCTGCTGCTTGCCGATCACAACCAGCGCGGGGATGAACGCGAAAGAGCTGCCCAGAAAAACGGGAACCTTGAATCTGGTAATAACGTGGAAGAGCAGCGTGCCGACACCGGCGGCGAACAGCGTCACACCGATGTCCAGCCCCGTCACGATCGGCACCAGAACGGTTGCCCCGAACATGACGAAGGTATGCTGGAGACCGAGGACCACATTTCTCGCGGTCAAGTCTTTTGTCATGAAAATCTCCTTTTATCCGTCCCGTAAAACGGGATGCAGGCGTTATTACACGAGAGCCGGTAAAGCGTCAAACGCGCTCCGCGAGGATGCGGAGGATTTCCCGGGAATCGGCCGCCTGGAGCAGCCTGTTTCTTTTTTCTTCGCTGCGGAGAAGCTGGCTGATCTCCGACAGGAATTGAATGTGAGGACCCGTCCTGTGGCTGGGCGAAACGGTCATTATGAAAATTCTGCAGGGTTTCCCGTCCAGGGAATTGAAATCGACGGTCTTCTTCGAAATGCCGACGCAGGCCAGAAGCTCCTCCACGGCGTCGGTCTTCCCGTGGGGGATGGCGATGCCGTTCTCCATTCCGGTTGACATCTTGTTTTCCCGGGCCAGGATGGATTCCAGGGCGCTGTGCCGGTCCTTCACTTTTCCGGTTTTCACGATGATATCGAGAAGGGATTCGATGATTTCCTGTTTGTTTGTTCCCCGTAGGTCGGCCGTGACCTCGCCTGCTACGAAGCGCGGCCGGACGTGCGCGCGGTCGTGCATACGCACTC
>CAZGUL010000201.1:0-5997 GCA_964529055.1 uncultured Spirochaetaceae bacterium | reverse complement strand
ACACCAACTTACGATTTATCATCCAGAATACTTCCATGCATCCTCAGACCCAGCCATGCTCCGCCCGCCGCGGCAAGACCGAAAAACACGAGGGGCGCCGCGTCGAGCCGTCCCGTCACGAACCGCACGTTGACGATCATCGCGCAGAGGGCGGAGCCCATGGCGGCCGCCTTGACGGCCATGACCGGGGCGAGAAGGTATCCCGCGGGAAGCTTCTTCAACGCGGCGGTCCCGGTGAACACCGCAAGGGGCACGACGAGGCCCAGGTCCAGGGCCTGCACGACCAGAGTGGTCGCCCCGTGGAGCGCCCCGTCGACCCCGCCGCCGATCGCCTCGGCGACGAGGGGCACCCACATGCCGACGAGGACGGCCGAAACCGCGAAACAAAGGACCGCGGTCCCCCGCCGGGGGAAACCCTCCGGGAAATGCTCCGGCAGTTTCTTCACGTCGATGGAGGAAACGATCCACACGATCCCCGCCAGGCTCGCCGCGTAGACCGCCACGTGCAGCGGGAAAAGCGGCCCCAGGGCCCAGAAGACGGCGTATTCCAGGTACTGGTAGAAGAAGTAAAACAGGAGCCCCAGCGCGAAAAGCCTGCCGCGCAGGGAACCGGCGGCCAGGGACGGAACGAAGGCCAGAAGCGCCGGGACAGCCAGGACCAGGGTTACCGCGTCCCAGGCCAGCCCCTCCGCCACGATGCGCAGGGAATTGAATTTGTAGACCCCGCTCGCGGCGTAGTCGTACCTCTCGCCCCGGACACTGACCGCCGGCGCGGACGAGCCGTCGCCCCGCAGAAACACCCCTGCAGCCGCGGCCGCTCCCGCGAGAACGGCGACGGCGATGCAGAGGGCCGCGAGACCTTTCGCATGACGATTTTTCATACCGGCCCCGATTATAGCCGGTCCGTGCCGCCGGCTCAACGGAAGTCCGTCCGGCCCACGCCTTTTATCCGGCTTTCCCGCTGGACAAAAGCCCGCTTTCTGATTACATTAAAGGCGCTTAGCAAACGGCGCCGGCTGACCGGAGACGGTCAGGCGGCGTGTGGAATGTGATTGTAGTGTTTTCTTCGAAAACGGCGCCGTCCGTCCGAGTACGGCCGGGCGGCGTGAGGAAGTTGATTGTACTGTTTACTAACGTAAACGGCGCCGTCAGACCGGGGACGGTCAGGCGGCGAGTGGAATGTGATTGTCGTGTTTGCTTCGCAAACGGCGCCGTACCCAAGTGGTAAGGGAGAGGTCTGCAAAACCTTTATGCAGCGGTTCGAATCCGCTCGGCGCCTTTTCTTTTCTTTTACCTTTTACGTCCTTTTCTATACGGAATAACGAAATACTGAATAATCCCAGAATACAGCCTTTTCCTTGCTTTTACTCATATTGACTTGTTTTACCCTTTTATTGTAGACTTATTGTAGACGGCATAAAGGTCTGAAAAAACTTTTACGCGACAGGAGGCGGCTGCAATGGGAGTGAAAATCAGAGTCAAGCGCAACAAGCTTTACCTTGATACTTACTGGCAGGGGCGCCGAACCTGGCAGGCACTTAACTTGACAATCGGCAATGACCCGGAATTGAACAAGGAAACCCGGCGCCTTGCGGAAATCATCCGGCAGAAAAAAGAATTGCAGTTAGTTTCCGGGGAACATGGCCTAATCGATTCCATAGGCGCCCGCCGTCCGTTACTTGAGTATGCCCGGGAAGTAGCGGAAGGCTACGGGACCGGCGATCATCTTCACCGCGTTCTGAAATACATTGAGGACTACGGAAAAGGAATTCAGCTTCAAGCGATCAATGCCCGATGGATTGAAGGTTTTCAACGGTATCTCCTTACCACCGGACTTTCCCGAATGTCCGCCAGCCATATGTACAAAGCGCTTAGCCGGATTCTCTCTCTTGCGGCCCGGGATAATCTTATCTACAAAAACCCGGCGGAAGATATGCGCGGGATCAGCGTACCCGAGACGGTACCGGAATATCTCACCGCGGACGAAATCGAGACACTTTCCAAAACCCCATTGCAGGGGACTCTCGGCGCCGAAATAAAACGTGCCTTCATTTTCGCGTGTTTTACCGGCCTACGCGTCGGAGACCTTCGCGGCCTTACCTGGGCCGACATCCGGCGGGAGACAATGCAGATACTCCGGCGGCAGAAAAAGACGGGCCGCATTGTGAACATCCCCCTGCACCCGCAAGCCTGGGAGCTTATTAAGCCCGAAGGTATTACCCGGCATGACGCGCCCGTGTTTCCCCTGCTTGCATCTACCGGGGCGGATACGAATAAATATTTGCGAACATGGGCGGACCGGGCCGGACTTGCTAAAAGGATCGGCTGGCACACAGGACGGAGGACATTCGGCACGTTGATTCTTGAAGGCGGCGCGGACTTCTCAACCGTTTCCAGGCTTCTTGGACATTCGGGAATACAGATAACAGCCCGATACGCGCAAAGCACGGACGCGGCACGTCGGAAGGCGGTAGACGGACTTCCCACGATCCAGCTTGAAGGGAGGGCATAATTATGGACGACCATTTACTTTTTTCCGATTCGGCGGACGCTCACGAACACGAATCCAGCATAACGACTTTAACAAGCAAAGAGGACTCCGAAAAATTAGACATGGTTATTCGGCAGTATTCAAACCTTCGGGAAATTCGGATAGCCGCCCCCGAGAAAATCCCGTCCTTTATCGCAGAGTTATTAAACGTCGGCTGGTTGAAACAAAATACGGCGGGAACTTATTTTTGCATGAAAGGATTGAAGCAGATCATTATTTTTGCATTTTGCCACGAAGCCGCAATCGGCGGACCCTTCATAAGGGAAACATTTTTCCAGAAAAATGGAAAGGCGTACACCGATAAAACCATCGAGCGGACTTTACAAGATTCCCGGCAAGAATACGAGGCGGACCCGGCGACGACGCGGAGACTATTCGACCGAATGACGAATAAAATCCGAATAAAACCAGAATAAAACCGGAATTCTTTTCCGGGTAAAAGGACGGTAACCTTTGCGCATGGGAGGAAAAGAACCATGCACGAAGGCAAACCGGTAACCATCGACGAGGCGAGCGCCTATACAGGACTCGCGAAAAGCTACATTTATAAATTAACCCATCTCGGGAAAATCCCCTATTACAGGCCGAATGGCGGGAGGCTTTATTTCAAGCCGGAGGATTTGGAGGCTTTCGTTTTCCGGGGCCGGAAAGCCGCTGACTATGAACTCGGCGATCGAGCCGAGGCGATTCTGACCGGGCGCCGGTAATGATTCCCACGCTCACACCGGAACGGGCCGCCGAGATTGCCCGGGGAATGGAAAAGCCGATTGCGGATATGACAGACCGGGAATTACTTCTTGCGAAAAAGGCCGATGCCCTGAAGGACATCCGAATACCCGAGATATTCACCAGCGAACGGCTTTTATCAATGGAGTTTTCCCCCGTTGAATGGATAGTCCCGGACCTTATACCCACGGGTTTCTCCCTTCTTGTCGGCGCGTCGAAACTCGGAAAAAGCTGGATGTCCCTCGGCCTGGGAATAGGCATAGCAAACGGCGGCGTTGTCCTCGGTTCAGTCAAGGTCCAGAAGCATGAAACCCTTATGCTATGCCTGGAGGATACACCCCGGAGGCTGAAAAACAGACTTGATAAACTTCACGCCCTGCCATCGAAGGAACTGCACATTGCCACGCAATGGCCCCGGATGCCGAAGGCCCTGGAGCACTTCGAGAAGTTTCTAACCGACCACCCGCAAACAGACCTTATTTTCATCGATACGCTACAGATGGTCCGGGGAAGTTTCGAGCAGAACTACCAAAGCGATTACACCGAAGTTTCAGCATTCAAGCAATTCGCGGATCATTACGGAATATCAATCATCGCCCTTCACCACACGCGGAAAATGCCCGACGGCGACTATCTGAATACCGTAACGGGCAGCGTGGGAATTGTCAGCGCGGCGGATACCGTTATCGTCCTTGAACGCGCCCGAGGTAATGCAGACGCAATCCTTCGAGCCACCGGACGAGACATCGAGGAGCAGGAAAAGGCCCTCCGATTCGATTCAATGATCGGTTCCTGGGAAATCATCGGCGATGCGGCAGAGATACAGAAAACGCGGGAACGGCAGGAAATATTCGATGCGTTAAAAGAAAGCCGTGAAGCACTCGGCCCGAAAGAAATAGCCGAAGCCCTGGGCAAGCGAGACAGCGGATCGATACGGCACATCCTTCGCGACATGGTATCGGAAAGAGTTATTCACCAGGAAGCCCGAGGAAGGTACCTACTCAATATGCGTTCACAACGTTCACATCTTCACAATGGATACGATGAAGACGGTGAAAGTGAACTTGTGAACGAAGTGAACGGTGTTTACGGGAGGCAAATACTATGAGATTGACCACCCTACTCATGCGGATCGAAAAGCACGGTGCCCGGCTTGCCCTTGAAGGCACCCAGGTAGCAGTAGATGGCATGGAGAAACTACCGGAGGAGCTTATTAGAGCAGCCCGGCAGAACAAGGCCCTGCTATCACATTACTTACAGCTCACTACTTCCGCCACCGTTCTCGGCAGGTTCATCGATACCGACCCCGCCAACGGTTCACGGCTGCCGGAGTTTGAGGAGCTTCATGATCAGATTATAGCCCTCGAAAAAACCGTTATCGAAACCCCCCAGGAGGTCCGCAAATGACAACAGGTATTGAAACACGATTGAAGCGATTGACTAGCGTCCTGGGCACCGATACGCAGTCTGCCGGAGAGATAATTTACAAGGGCGGCTTTTTCCATGTCCTTTTCGAGAAGATCAGAGACGTCCCCGGAATTGTCGAAACTCTATCGGCGGTTTTCGATTCCCAGGGAATCACGCCGATTCGGGAAGATGAACTCCTCCTCGAAATGGGCGGGGAGTATCACGATGCAGAGCTTTCCCAGGTTCAGCGGCAGGAATACGAAGATTGCATTAATAAGCCCGTCGTCGCTGCCTTGAGACGGGCCGGAGATCCAACCATCGGGGTCCTGGAGCAGACCCTTGCCCAGGGATACGAACCACCGACGCCGTATTCGATATGGCAACGCATCGTTTCCGTAGAAATCCGCAGGGAAAACGCCGACATTCCGGGATCGAAAAAAAGCATTATTCAGCGGGAAATTAACGCGAAAAAGGAGGTTTATTCGTGAACGACGACACCAGGCCGACAGGCCCCCCCCGGTTAAATCCCAGGTTGACCACAACGGAAAGCACAAGGCGAACGTTTGCAAGGGCGCTTCGCCTATTCGACGCTAACTATATCGATGAACAGCGTTTCAAGGCGCTGATATATGGACTTTCACAATATTTGGCTGTCTTGAAAATGGTTAAGGATCAGGAAATCGACAATCGCCTTTCCGAACTGGAACGGCGTGCAGGAATCGAAAAGCCCGTGTTACGGGCAGTTAAATAAAAGGTGCGCTCCTCCGAGGGCGCGGAAAAAATTGGAGGTCAGTATGTCATTTTTAACAGGACGGGAAGATCATGAAGCACGGCTGGAAGGCGGTAAAACATCGGCGGAATGGGAATCGATTTTCCCTTCGATGAAGGGAGTGAAACCGGCCCTGGTATGGAACGCCAGAGGGGACAACGAGCCGGACCCCTCGACAATCGGCGCGGCGCAGTCGGCGCGGGAACTGGACGCGATGAGCCCGACCGAAAAAGGGCGCTATTTTTTCCGGGATTCAATTGGCAGCATGCCCGATACCCGTTTCGGGAGCCGGCGCCAGGAGGTTGACGCGACAGAACGGGCGCGGCTTGAAAGGGCACCGAGGCCCTACGAGCAAAACGGACGGGTTATTCTGGTCGATACGGTAACACGTCAGCCGGTTCAAAGCCTGCCCTACAGTTCCTTACGGACTGCGATTCAAGCGGGCGCGATTCGGGACCTTAGCAATGTTGATCTGAAACAGGTCGATCTTGGAGAATTGCCGGGACAGATCAGAAACATGGACTTTTCCCGGTCCGACCTCCGC
>CAZGUL010000200.1:0-6008 GCA_964529055.1 uncultured Spirochaetaceae bacterium | reverse complement strand
CGGGAAGTGGACTTCAAGCATCTCCCACGAAATCCGGAACTCCCTGCTCCCGATCCGCAGCTCGGTACAGCTCCTGAAAAGAAAAATGGCGGGCCCGAAAAGCGATCCCGGCCCGGTCCGCGAACTGCTCGACGTTCTGGAGGAGGAGAGCGAGAGGCTCAACCGGTACCTGAACCAGCTTTCCGAAACGAACAGGTCCGTCCGGGGCAGGAATTTCAGGACCCCCCTGTTCAAGGCCCTGGAGGAAACGATAGCGCTGGTCCATTCGAAAATCGAGGAAAACAACATCCGGCTCCAGCTTCCGGAACCGGCTCCGTACTTCCTCCCCTTTTCGAAGGACCAGATCAAGGAAATGTTCCTGAACCTGTTCTTCAATTCGATAGACGCGCTTGCCGCCTTGGAAACGGCGGGCGACAAGTACATCCGCATCGAAGTCCGCGGCGAACCGGACGGAAGCACCGTCATCGACTTCATCGACAACGGCGCGGGGATCGGAAAGGAGGCCCGCGGCAGCCTCTTCGAGCCGTTCTTTACGACGAAGGCGAAGGGGACGGGTCTGGGCCTGTACAACATCCAGTCGCTGGTATCCTCGGTCGGGGGGAACGTCAGACTGGAAAGCGAAATCGGCAGGGGAACCGTCGTGACCCTGACCGTGGGGACCGAAGGAAAGGAGCGATGAAACCGGACGAAAAGGCTTTCACGATACTGCTGGTGGACGACGAAAAATCCATCAGAATCACCCTGAAGATGCTCCTCGAGGAGGCCGGTTACCGTGTCATCCCGGCGGGAAACGGACGGGAAGCCCTGGACCTGCTGGACGAAAACGTGGCGGACCTCCTCATCACGGACCTCAGGATGAAGCCCATGGACGGGCTCACGCTGATGAGGGAAGCCCTGAAAAAGGACCCGTCGCTGGAAGTCATTTTCATGAGCGCCTATTCGGACGTGGGCAGCGCCGTCAAGGCCATAAAGTCCGGAGCCTTCGACTACGTTATTAAATCCTTCCGGAACGAGGAGCTTCTCCTGACGGTGGAAAAGGCCGTGGAGAAGAAAAAACTCCTGATGGAAAACGAGTCGATACGCCGGAGACTCGAAAACCGGTATTCGGTGGGCGGGTACGTCTTCCGCGACCCGAAGATGGGGCTCATCGTCCAGAACATCGAGAAAATCTCGAAATCCGGCGCCACCGTGCTTCTGACCGGCGAAAGCGGCACCGGCAAGGAAGTCCTGGCGCGCATCATCCACGAGGGCAGCCCGCGCAGGGCCGGAAAATTCGCCGTCATCGACTGCTCGGCGATTCCGGCCAGCCTGCTGGAGAGCGAGATCTTCGGCTACGAGAAGGGCGCGTTCACGGGGGCCGCCGCGCGAAGGATCGGCAAATTCGAGGCCGCCGACGGGGGCACCGTGTTTCTCGACGAGATCGGCGAACTTCCGCTCCCCATGCAGACCGGCTTCCTGCGTGTACTCCAGGAAAAGCAGTTCCAGCGGGTCGGGGGGACCGAACCGGTGAAGGTGGACGTGCGCATCATCGCCGCCACGAACAAGAACCTGGAGAAGGAAGTCCGGGAAGGAAGGTTCCGGGAGGACCTCTATTACCGGCTCAACATCTGCCGCATCGCGGTGCCGCCGCTCCGGAGCCGCCGGGACGACATTCCGCCCCTGGCCGAAACATTCCTGGAAGCTTTCGCGCGGGAATACGGAAAAAAGCTGCGCTGCATCGGAACGGACGTCCTGTTCCATTTTCTGGAGCATCCGTTTCCCGGCAACATCCGGCAGCTCAAGAACATGATAGAGCAGGCCGTCATTCTCGCCGACGAAAACGACGAGGTCCTGACTCTCGGGTCCCTCGCAGCCCAGGCCGGGGGAGGTTCCACCGCGCCGCCGCAGATACCCCCCGACGAATCGCCGCTGAGAGACTACGAGAAATTCGTCATCGAAAATCTTCTGAAGCGTCACAACGGCAACAAGAACAAAATCGCGTCGATCCTGGGGATCAAGCGGCAGACTCTCTACAACAAACTGAAGAAGTACGACATCGGATAGGGGAAAAACGGCCGGATCCCGGGGGATCCGGCCGCGGATCGAAGAAGAATCCTAATCCTTCCTGTCGGAAGACTTTTTGTCCATCGTCAGTTCGTGGGTGCCCTGGATGTAGAACCCGAGCATGCCGATCACCGAGCCGAAGGCGGAAAGCGGAATGGCCTTCATCATGATGGCGGCGCCGAACTTGGCCGCCGCCTCCCCGAAGGCCCCCCCGGCGATGAAACCGACGACGTAGATGACGGCGGTCACCGCTCCCGCGAAAACGGCGACGAACATGCACACGCCGAAAACGGAACTGAAAAAGTCAACGAGTTTTTCTTTCATTTTTCCAACCTCCCGTCAACCGCGGACGAAAATCGGCAGTATCCCCATGAAGAGGATCACGGTGAAAATCATGTGCCCTGCTATCCAGATGTAGGCGAGTTTCGCCGTGGGCCAGAATTCCGAATCCGCGATTCCCATGGCCGTGAACAAGGCCAGCGCAAGGGGCGGGGTCATTCCCTCCATGACGCCGGTGATCGCCGGCATGACGGCGGCGACGAGGAAAGGATCGATTCCCACGGCCGCGCCCGTCGAGATGATCGCGCCGCCGAGCAGCGCCACCTGGGACGAGCCGGGCATGACCATGCCGAGCACGCCGGTGAAAAGGACGATCAGGACGGCCCAGCCGAGCTTCGAAAGGCCGAAGCCCATGACCCAGGTCTTTATCGCGTCCGCCATGGCGACTTCGCGGAAAACCAGGGAAATCGCGTAGGCGAAATATATTGTCGCGCCCACGGGGACGACATGCCGCAGACTGTCCTTGAACATTCCGAAAACGACCTTAAGGTTAAGCGCGCCTTCGGATTCGATGACCGCCTTGCGGCCCGTGTACAGGGCGTAGATCGCGCACACCCCGACGGCGAACATCAGCACCGTTCCGCTGAACGCCTTGTTGCCGTCAACGCCGAACCGGGACTCGAGAAGCGGCTTGAATTTGGAGGATATGATTATGGGCAGCAGGATGAAAAGCGGCATAAGGATCGCGCTCCAGCCCTCCTTCAGGGCCGTGCCGAGATGGGGCCTGTCTTCCTTCGCGACGGGCTTTACCCCCTCCTTCTTGCAGAGAATGATGAGGGTGATGAGCCGTTGCAGCACGATCCATCCTCCGACGATCCACAGGGCGAGCCAGAAGGTCCCCAGGCTGTAGTTCTTCGCCGGATAGAGACTCGTGAGGATGCCGAAGCCGACGATGTTCAACCCCGGCCCCATCTGGTTCCCCATCATGCTGGCTGACATTTCCGTCGTCGCCGCGAGTTCCCGGGAAAAGCCGCTTTTTATCATCGCCGGGATCGTGAAGACCCCCGTCGCCGCGACGTTGCCCGGTCCCGTTCCCGTCATCATCGCGAGTCCCGCGGAAGCGAACAGGGCCACGTAGCCCGCGCCGCCGGGGAGCCCGCCGAAAATGGCGAGAATGATGTTGATGAGCTTTTCGACGACCCGCGTCTTTCCCAGAATGTACGCCAGCGCGAGGAACGCAACGATAATGTAGAAAAGACTGCTCTGGGTCGCCGGGAACAGGAGATACTTCATGAAAATATCGTACCTCCTGGTCATGACGATGGAGAAACAGAACGCGAGAAACATGACTTCGTAGATTGGCCTTTTGAACAGCACGAACAGAATGAAGACGAAGACCAGCAGAAGCAGGAGATAGAACACTTCCAGCGGGAAAATTCCGACCATCTGCATATCCGCAACCTCCTAAAAAATGTGTGTGAAGAAATCCTCGGAACGGCCTTTTTACTCCTTTCCTCCTTTCTTTCCGGATTGGATTTCGCGAAACAGGTTCCTGAAGAAAATGTCCCATATCGGAGCCGCGATGATCTCCGGATGGAACTGCAGCCCGAGAACGATGCCTCCGTCGGCGCTCTCCATCGCTTCGACGACGCCGTCGTCGGAAACGGCCGCGGGCCGGAACCCGGGGGGGACCTCCCGCACGGCCTGGCGATGGAAACTGTTGACCATGACGCTGTCCGCTCCGACCAGGCGGCGGAGCGTCGTGTTTTCGAGCAGGCGTATCGAGTGCACCGCCTTGGTCGGCGGGGCGAGCTTCCCCTGCTGGTGGACGATGAAATTGTTTTCGTTCACGTCCTCGTCCTGGACGCGCCCGCCCAGTTCCGCGGCCATGACCTGGAACCCCCGGCAGATTCCCAGAACGGGGAGCTTTTTCGCCATCGCGGCCCTGATGAGGGCCGCCTCGTTGTCGTACCGGAGGGGATTGCTGGCCCGCAGGACGTTCTTTTCGTGCTCCTCGAAAACGTTCCGTTTGATGCTGAGCACCTCGCCCGCGAGGATGAGAAAGTCGAGGCCGTCGAGAAGTTCGCCGGCCAGCGCGATGTTCTCGACGATCGGGAGCGCCAGCGGCAGGCCTCCGCTCTTCTCCGTTTTCTCGACCAGCGCCTTGCATGTGTACACCAGCGACCAGCCTTCCACGATCTGGCCGGGTTCCCAGCCTCCGGAAATTCCCACGCGCAACTTCATCGGGCCCTCCTCATGCGGTCCGGGATTTTTTTACGGCTTCGATGATTTTTCCCAGGACGATGAAGAAAATCGCCGAAACCACGGCCCCGTACGTTTTGTCCACGGAAAACCATCCGAAGGCCTTGGCGAAAACGCAGACCAGGATGACGATCGTTCCTCCGGCGAAGGCCATCTGCACGCCCAGCGCGTTGATCCAGCCTTTGCGGTAGATCCCGAGAAGGATCACGATGGCCCCGATGGCCCGGATGGCGTAGGAAATGTAGGCCGTGTCCAGGATCGTCTTGCCGATCCACAGGGCCAGCGGTATGGTCACCAGGTTCACCAGGATGACGAGATTTTTGGAGGTCCGGAGGATGTCCTTGTCCTCCGCGTTCTTGTTGATGAGCCCGTGGTAGATGTCCTTCGCGGCGATGGTCACGACGGCGAAGTTGACCGGTCCCACGGTGGAGAGGATGGCCGCGAGGACTCCGGCGAGTGCAAGCGCCCCCAGGTAAGGATTGATGAAGGCTTCCGACGTCAGCAGGGTCGAGAGGGCCATCTTGGACGTTTTCAGCGCCGCCACGTCGAAATATCTGCCGGTCTTGGCCATCAGGCCCAGGAACGCGATCATGATGCCGAAGGGCGCGATGATGAACGCCGACAGCACGGCGGCCCGTTTGGCCGTGGCGGCATCCCTGGCCCCGAAGATCGGCTGGATGCTCGCCTGGCCGGCCATTCCCCCGAGGACCCCGCCGAGCACCAGGCTGAATGCGTTGCTGAATCCCGCGCTGAAGGGGTTCAGGTAATTCGGGGGCACCGCCGTCTTCGCCCCGGTGTTCAGGGCCATCAGGCTTTCCGTCAGGCCGCCGATCCATCCGATGTCGACGAGACCGTTGACGAAGGCTATCCCCACACCGATGAACATGGCGGCAAGGTGAATGATGCCGGTGATGGCCAGGGCGTGCATGCCGCCCACGTAGGTGTAAACGGTTATGATCACCGACGATATCAGGACGGACTCGGTCCAGCCCAGACCCATGATGGGGCCGAAAAGACCGGCGCAGGTCTGGAGCTGGACATAGGCCAGGATGATGTACGCCAGCAGAAACGCGATGGCCGATATGTTTCTGGCCCGTTCGCCGAAAAGATGGTTCAGCATTTCGCTGACCGTGTGGACGTTCTGCCGTCGGTAATGCGCGGCCACGGTAAACCCGATGATTATCATGCCGATGGACGTCGAAATGTTATACAGAATGGGGACAAGCGTTCCCGTGTTGTACGCCTGCTCCGAAACGCCCACAGTGCTCATTCCGCCGAGCCACTCCGCAGCGACGACCACCGCGCAGACTACAAGCCCCATGTTTCTTCCGGCCACGAGGAAGTCGGACGCGGACTTGCTCGCCACTTTTTTCGTCAGGAACGACAGCGCGATGACCATCGCGAAGTACAGGATGATTATCGTG
>CAZGUL010000199.1:0-6018 GCA_964529055.1 uncultured Spirochaetaceae bacterium | reverse complement strand
CCTTTTCGGACCGGCGCCGGGCCAGAAACTCACGCTGGACGGCGTTCTGCACGTGGTGGACCTGGCGGAGGATACGGGGGTCCTGGAAAACGACAAGACCCGGATGATGAAGAGCATCATCCGTTTCAGCGACGTCACGGTCCAGACCATCATGACCCACCGGATGAAGGTCTTCAGCCTCGAGGCCGACGAAACCGTCGGGGCGGTGCTGGACAGGGTGCAGGAGGAGGGGTATTCCCGGATCCCCGTGTACGACGACAATCCGGAAAACATCGTCGGGGTCGTGCTGGCGAAGGATATCTGGAAAAGCCATTTCCAGGGCAGGCCCGAGACCCCCCTGCGCAGGCTGATGATAGCCCCCGTTTTCGTGTCCGGGAACATGAGCGTGTACAGGCTCCTTTCCATCCTGAAAAAGGAAAAACTGAACCAGGTGATCGTCCTGGATGAATACGGCGGGCTCGCGGGGATCGTGACCTACGAGGACCTCATCGAGGAAATCCTGGGGGAAATCTACGACGAGGACGAGGAGAAGGGGCGGGAGAAAATAACGCCGAATCCCGACGGGTCGTTCCAGATTCTGGGGGACGCTCCCCTGTACCTGGTGAACGACGTGCTGGACACCCGCTTTCCCATCAGAAAGGGCAGCCAGACCCTGGGCGGATTCCTGCTCGAGCGGGCGGGCAACATTCCCCACAAGGACGAGGTCGTCCCGACGGAGGAAGGGAATTTCATCGTGGAACACATCGTCCGGGAACGTATCATTTCGGTACGGTTTGTTCCCGCGCACCGGGGGGACGCATAGGCCGTATTTTTATGCGTTTTAATCGGAAAAAAATGAATATTTTATTGATTCACCCGCCGGTTTCATGGTAGGAATAGAATCACAATGTTTCGTTTTCACGCATAGGAGGAGTTAATATGAAGAAGATCGCAATCGCGGCCCTCATGGCGGCCCTGGTTCTCGCGGGGGCCTTCGCGGGCGGGCAGAAGGATGCCGGCGCCGAGAAGGTCAATCTGATAATCGCCACGGGCGGAACGTCCGGAACCTACTACCCGTTCGGCGGAGCGATGGCCCAGATATGGAACACCAACATCAAGGGCATGAACGTCACCGCCCAGGCCACCGGGGCGTCCAAGGAAAACATCCGGCTCGTCGGAAAGGGCGAGGCTGAGCTGGCCATCGTCCAGAACGACGTCATGGACTACGCGATGAAAGGCATCGAGCTCTTCAACGGCGAAAAGGTCGAAACCTTCTCCACCATCGCGACCCTGTACCCCGAAATCGTCCAGATCGTCGTGGCCAGGGATTCGAACATCAAGTCCGTCGCGGACTTCAAGGGCCGCAGCGTTTCCGTCGGCGACGCGGGAAGCGGCGTCGAAGCCAACGCGAAGCAGATCCTGGAAGCCTACGGGCTCACCTTCAACGATCTCGGCGCCAAGAGGCTTTCCTTCAAGGAATCCGCCGCGGCGCTGAAGGACAAGCAGATCGAGGCCTTCTTCGTGACCGCCGGTTCCCCGAACCCGGCCATCCAGGAAATCGCCACCATCGGCGGGGTCAAGCTTCTTTCCATCGACGCGGCGGCGAAGCAGAAACTGATGGACAAGTACAAATTCTACACCGCCTACACGATCAAGAAGGAAACCTACAACGGCATGACCGAGGACGCCGACACCGTGGCGGTGAAGGCCACCCTGATCGTCAAGAAGAGCCTGGCGGAAAACGTGGTCTACAACCTCACCAAGACCCTGTTCGACCAGCAGGCGGCCCTCGCCCAGGCCCACGCCAAGGGTAAGGAGCTTTCGCTGCAGGAAGGAGTCAAGGGAGTGTCGGTTCCGTTCCATCCCGGCGCGGAGAAATACTTCAGGGAAAAGGGCGCCGTAAAATAACGTTACGTGAAAGCCGTCCGGAAGCCGGGAAGACCCTCGTTTCCCGGCCTTCTTTTTGCCATCCCGGGAGGCCTGCTCCCGGGGGCCTTCGTCCTGGGCCTTCTCGTATTCGTTCCGTTTTTCAGAATGTTCGTCGTCGAGGAAGCCGGCGGCGGGGGCATCGTTTTTCTCCGGCCGTTCACGCCGGATTACGAGTTTTCCCTGTCCTACATCCACTCGGTCAATAAAAGCGAAATCGTCGACCTTTTCGCTGTGGGACGGGACGGTTCCATCGTGCTCCGGGGAAGCCGCTTCTCCTCCTTCGGCGCGGGGGTCGCCACCGAGGACGCGGGGACCTTTTCGGGAAGTGGCGGGTTCCTGGAGTACAGCGGAATCGGACGCAGGATACCCGACCTCAGGGTTTTCGCGGGGACGGAGGCGGACCACCGGTTCAAAGCCGGTGACGGCGGGTTCCGCTTCCGGGACCTCGCCGCGCCGCAGACAAGCCTCCGGTTCCGCGTCAGGAGGGTTTCCGCGGCGGAAATGATATCGTATCGGGCACGGAAAGGAGTTCTGCATGAAAAACGACCATGAGGATTTGAGCGATATTCTCGCGAAGGTCGACAAGGAATCCACGTACCGGAAGCTGGAAGGCCGGTTTCACATCGCGGTGTCCCTGATCGCCATCGCGTTTTCGCTGTTTCAGCTCTACACCGCCTCCTTCGGCCTTCTTCCCGCGCAGATACAGCGGTCGGTTCACCTGGCCTTCGTGCTCCTCCTGGTGTTTCTCCTTTACCCCGTGCGCAAGGGCCTCCGCCAGGCGCGGATCCCGTGGTACGACATGCTGCTCGCCCTGGCAGGGGCGTACGCGGCACTGTACATCACGATCAACTACGAGGGCATCGTCGACCGGGCCGGCGCCTTCACCTCCACGGACATCTTCGTCGGCGCGATGGGCATCCTGCTCGTGCTGGAAGCCTGCAGGCGGGTCGTGGGGCTTCCCATCCTGATCATCGCCTGTTCCTTCATCACCTATGCGTTCATCGGCCCGTACATGCCGGGCTTCATGAACCATCGGGGCTACTCCTTCCGCAGGGTCGTGGGGCACCTGTTCTTCACCACCGAGGGGATTCTCGGCATTCCGCTGGGGGTCAGCGCCACGTTCATCTTTCTGTTCATCCTGTTCGGCTCCTTTCTCGAAAAGACGGGAATCGGCAAGTTCTTCATCGACATCGCCAACTCCATTGCGGGCTTCGCCGCCGGCGGTCCCGCGAAGGTGGCGGTCATCACCTCGGCGATGCTGGGAACGATTTCCGGCAGCAGCGTCTCGAATACGGTCGGTTCCGGGAGCTTCACGATCCCGATGATGAAGAAGCTCGGCTACAAACCCGAGTTCGCCGCCGCCGTGGAGGCCGCGGCGTCCACCGGCGGCCAGCTGATGCCGCCCATCATGGGAGCCGCCGCGTTCCTGATGTCCGAAACCCTGGGGGTCCCCTACATCGAGGTCGCCAAGGCCGCGATCATACCCGCCCTGCTCTACTTCACCGGCATCTTCATCATGGTCCACCTGGAGGCGAAGAAGCTCGGCCTGGGGGGAATGAAGAAGGAGGAGCTGCCCCGGCTGTTCACCGTCCTGAAGGAACGGGGACACCTGATAATACCGCTTTTCGTCATCATATATTTTCTCGCCGAAGGCGCGACGCCGATGAAGGCGGCCCTGTACGGAATCATCACCTCCGTGCTTGCCAGCGTGCTCCGGAAAACAACGCGGATGAGCCCCCGGGATTTCATCGCCGCCCTGGAGATGGCGGGCCGCACCATTCTCGGCGTGGCGGCCGCCTGCGCGACGGCGGGCATCATCATCGGCATCGTGACGCTGACGGGCCTGGGACTGAAGATGGCCTCGGGGCTCATTTCGCTGGCGGGCGGCAACATGCTGCTGACCCTCTTCTTCACGATGATCTCGTCCCTGATCCTCGGCATGGGGGTGCCCACCACCGCGAACTACCTCATAACGGCGACGATTACCGCCCCCGCGGTGGTCCAGCTCGGCGTCCCGATGCTGGCGGCCCACATGTTCACGTTTTACTTCGGCATCATCGCGGACATCACCCCGCCGGTCGCGCTTGCGGCCTACGCGGGATCGGCCATCGCGAAGAGCAACCCCTTCAAGAGCGGGGTCACCGCGACGAAGCTCGCCATCGCGGCCTTCATCATCCCGTACATCTTCGCCTACAGCCCGTCCATCCTGCTGATCGATACGACGGCCTTCCAGGTCTTCCAGATCGTCGTCACCTCGCTTGTCGGCATGGTCGCCGTGGGCGCCGCCATGGAGGGCTATTTCCTCGTTCCCGGCAGGACCGCGGACAGGCTGCTCTTCTTCACCGGCGGGCTCCTGCTCATTCATCCCGGACTGCGGACCGATCTGTTCGGATTGGGTCTGATTGCCGCGGCGGTTTTCCTGCAGGCCGCGATGCTGCGGAAGGTGAAACGGGGCGCGGCGTAACCGCCGTCCGGGAAGGCGTCAGCCCCCGCCGTACACCCCGTCCAGCCGGACGTGGCAGTACCCGCCGGGGTTCCTGGCAAGATACTTCTGGTGGTGGTCCTCGGCGTCCCAGAAGTCCGCCGCGGGCTCCACGGCGGTCACCACGGGACGGCCGCCGTACCTTCCGCTCCTCCGCAGTTCCCCGATGTACGCGAGGGCCTCCTTCTTCTGCCGCTCGTCCGAATAAAAGACCGCCGGCCGGTACTGGGTGCCGACGTCGTTGCCCTGCCTGTCCGGGGTCGTCGGATCGTGGATCGAGAAGAACCTCTCCAGGAGTTCCCGGTAACTTATGACCCGGGGATCGAATTCCACCCGCACCGCCTCGGCGTGGCCGGTGGTTCCGGAGCAGACCTGCCTGTAGGTCGGGTTTTCCGCGCTCCCTCCGGTGTAGCCCGTCCGTGTGGCCGTGACGCCGACGAGAAGGCCGAAGTACGCCTCCACCCCCCAGAAGCAGCCCCCCGCGAAGACCGCGGTTTCCAGCCCCGCCGGGGGCCGGCCTTCGCGGAGATCCTCCGCGAACTCCCCGAGACCTTCCTTTTCCAGGTCCCCGGCGGGAACGAAACGAAGGCTGGCGGAGTTGATGCAGTACCGCAGGCCGGAGAGGCCGGGGCCGTCGTCGAAAACGTGGCCCAGGTGGGAATCCGCCCCCCGGCTGCGAACCTCGATCCGCGACATGCCGTGGCTGTCGTCCCTCCGGTACGTCACCGCGTCGGGCCTGACGGGCGCGGTGAAGCTCGGCCAGCCGCTTCCGGAATCGAATTTGTCCCGGGAGCTGAAGAGGGGCGCCCCCGAGACGACGTCCAGGTAAAGCCCCTCGTCCTTGGTGTTCCAGTACGCGTTGCGGAAAGGCATTTCGGTGCCGTTCTCCCGCACGATCCTGTACTGCTCCGGCGACAGGAGCCGTCGGAGCTCCCCGTCGGATTTCGGCAAACCGCATGCGGCCATACATCGTTCCTCCTCTCGGGTACAAAATACGGAAAAAACTGAGAGACGGCGAGAAAAGCTGATGCGCGTAGACGGCATCGGCGTTTTCCGCTATCCTCCGGAAGAGGCCGCGGCAAAGAAGCCGGAACGGAGGGGACATGTCCGTATCGCAATTTTTCTCGAAGTTTTCCTATTTCCTGTTTCTGGGGATCCTGCTGGCGAACCTGTATCAGAAAAAATACGGAAAACGGGGCGAGCGGAAACGTTTCGCCACCCTGTACATGGGGATCGCCGTGTTCGTGGTGTTTCTCGCCTCGGGGGCGATCATCCATTCGGAGCAGCTCTTCGGAACGAAGCTGAACGATCTCCTTATTCTGCCCGTGGTCGCCGGCGCCGCGGCGTACGTGTACGCGAAACGGGAAAAGACCCTTCCATTCCGCTTCCGCTGCGCGAAGTGCGGCGCCCGCCTGTCCGCGGAGAAGGCATTTTTCATCGACGGCGACCTCTGCGCCTCCTGCGAGGCCGGGGAGAAGTAAGGTCAGTTCCTCCTGCGGATTTTCCGGCCGCCCAGGAAGTCGGCGACGATAAGGACGGCACCGGCGAAAACCAGGATGGCCGGCCACCACATCACGACGAACTGACGGAAACTCATCGATACCAGATTCAGGCTGAAAAGAAGAAAT
>CAZGUL010000198.1:0-6021 GCA_964529055.1 uncultured Spirochaetaceae bacterium | reverse complement strand
GGCGTCCGCTGGACGGGAAACTGGGGCCCCGTGCGGATCGGCGCGGGACTGGGCTACAACGCGGGCGGACAGGTCATCCTGGCCATGTCGTCGAAATGGGGGCCCATCACCCGGCAGGACCAGGTCGACGCTTCGCCGAACCTGTACCTGGTCCACCACGGGGTCATCCTGAAGGTCAGCGCTTCATGGTAAAAGGTACGAAATCGCGCGGAATTTTCCGTAAACTTTTCCCGCAGGCCGCGTTAGGTCTGTTCTTGACCGCGGCTTCGGTCCCGGTCACCGCGCAGGACATCAAAAGCGCCATCGCGGCGTTTCTGCCCGACATCTCGGCTTCGGGCGGCATTGCGGTGGTGCCGCGCAATTTCTGGCACTCCGGGAACTTCACCGCCCTTTCGTCGGGCCTGCCCGCGTTTCTGAATCCCGCATCGCCCGGGAAGATGCCGAATCTCCTGGACATGGACATGGACGCCACCGCGACGACCGTCTATGAGGGGGACCTGTGGTTCAAGAAACTCGGACTCACCACGGGCCTCAAGGTCGACGTGGACGACAACTTCGTCGGTAAATTCTCCCGGATTCTGGGGTATATGGGTTACCACGGCTACACTCTCCGCGTCGATTTCTCCCGGCTTAAGGGCGACTACGAATGGGACGGCGTCTCCGTCCCCGGCATGCCCGCGAACGGCCCCTTCGACAATCCGTACATCGCCGTGGATGTTCTCCATCATCCCGACGGGGACGGCGTGGACCTGTACGTCGGCGTCGGCTACAGCACGTACCGGCTGCCGGTCCAGCTCGAAGCTCTCGTCGCGGACGGCGGAGACGTCCGGTACGGGGAGCATGTGTACCAGGAAGATATGGGAATCCGGATTTACTCATTTCTCTTCGGGCTGGACTCCCTGCAATCAACCTTCCTCGGAAGCCGCGGAACGGCGAACTTCGGCGAAGGTTTCCAGCCCTGGGTGGTCACGCAGGACAGGTTCGGTTTCGGGATCGCCTCGATCAGCGCCGAAGCGGAGAGCTGGATCGAGGCGGCGAACGGGAAAAGCCTGCGCGACGACCGGAGGTTCGTTACAGCGGCGGAACTGACCCTCACCCTGGGAGTCCAGTGGGTCGGGAGGGCCGGTCCCGCGCGCATCGGCGCCGGACTTGGATACACGGCGGGCTTCAGGACGATTTCCACATTACCCGCATGGATGGACCGGATTTCACGGGCCGATCAGGTGGAAGCGTCGCCGAACATGTATCTCTTGAACCACGGTGTCATTCTGAGACTGATCGCTTCATGGTAACAGCCCATCGGCAAACGCGGGAAGAGGTTCCTCCGAGAGTACCGCCAGGCCGGACCTGAGGTAATACAGGTACGTCCTGGCCGGCTTTCCCCAGATCGCCTCCGCAGCCGTCCGGTACACCGCCATCTGGACCGCGTGGAGCTCCGGCTCCTCGGTCCTGTCGGTCTTGAAATCCACGACGACCGTTTCCTCCGGCAGAGGAAACACCAGGTCCATGATTCCGTTCACGACGATCCGGCCCTCCCCCGGTTTCGCGGTGAAGGGGACCTCCGGCTCGGCGAAGCCGCCGGAGGCCGCGAAGAGCCTCTCCGCGAAGGGAGACGCGAAAAACCCCGCGGCGAGCCGGAGCGCGGATTCCAGGAGCCCGTCGTACTTCTCCGGTGAGGGGCAGTCCGCCCGGAGCGGCGCGGCGGCCCGGACGGCCGCTTCCTCCGCAGGACCGGGAGCCGCATTTCCGGCGGGGCCGCCCCGTCCCGCGGCCCGGCGCCGGCGGATGATTTCCTCGACGACCTTGTGGCACAGCGATCCGAACCAGACCTCCATGCCCTCGCCGGACTCCTCCCCGGCGGCCGGCGAAGCCGCCTGCGCGGCGGACCGTTCCCCCGCCCCCGGCCCGGCTCCACTGACTCCCAGGACCGGAAGGTCCCGGAGTTCCGTCGCCGCATACTCCCGGCGGGGGGCGCCGCGCCGGAGGGGCGGCCGGGCGTATTCCGCCCCGGCGGCCTCCAGGGGTACGGCCGCGGGCTGTTCCGCTTCCCGGTACCGGACCTCCTCCGGAACATCGGGGATGAGCCGCATGTCGCAGGGCGCGGCGGCGGGGTCCGGCGCCTCCGGGTCCAGGTCCAGCGCGCGGAAGACCCGTGTCAGAAAGGCCTTGTCGGATTTCCGGTTTTTTTCGGTGAAGCAGCCCGACACGACCAGGTGGTTCCGGGCCCGGGTGCAGGCGACGTACAGGAGACGCTTCAGCTCCGCCGCGTCACGGGCTTCCTCCTCCTCCCTGCCGGCGGCGTAAAAGAAGTTGTGCTTCCCTTCCCGGCCTCCCAGGCTGCAGGTGAGGCCGTGCTCCTCGGAAAAATGAAAGATGCCGCTTCCCGCCCCGTCGGACCTCCCCATGTTCCCCGCGTTGGCCAGGATCACCACCGGGAATTCCAGGCCCTTCGACTTGTGGACCGTCATGATCCCCACCCCGTCGGCCTGGTCCCGCTCGATTTCGAGCTCGGCGATGCGCTCGTAGTTTCCCAGGTTGGGCCGCAGCCGGTCGAGGAAGGCCGCCAGATTTTCCCCGGGCGCGAGGAGGGCGAACTCCCGGATGTAATCGTAGAGCTCCAGGAACGGATGAAGCCGGGGGTCCCGCAGGATGAAGAAACGATATCCCTCCTCGTGCCAGAGCCGGGACAGGATGTCGGGCACCGGAACGACGTCGGCGGCCTCCCGGATCCGTTCGACGAGACCCCTGCCCCGCCCGAGCTTTTCCATTTCCGCCGGGGGAACCGCCATACCGGCGGTCTCGAAGGGCGGGAGGTCCAGGAGCAGGACTTCCGCCAGAACGTCGTCGGACAGGTTCACGAACGGGGAACGCAGCAGGGCGGCGTACGCGAGCCGGTCCCGGGGATGGACGGCGGTCTGCAGGGCGGCGTAGAAATCGTTCACCGGCGCGTCGAGAAAGAGGCTCCGGATGCCGGACGTGGCGTACGGGACGCCGTGAAGGCGGAACATTCTTTCGTAGCGCATCTGGCTTCCGGTGGAGCGCATCAGGACCGCGAAGTCCCTGTAGCCCGCCGGCCGGGCCGCGCCGGTTGCCGCGTCCGTCACCATGAGGGTCCCGTTCTCGACCCAGTCCCTGACGGCGGCGGCGATGAAATACGCCTCCGCGGAGTCGTTGTCCAGGACACCCTCCGGCCGTTCCTTCGCGAAGGGCTTGCAGAAGATCCCGATATACGGCGGAGGGCCCCCGGAGGTCCCGTCCCCGGACGGCGGCCGCCGGAGGAGTTCCTCGAACCGGGCCTCGTGGTCGGCGGAGGCGTTCTCCATGACCCGGCGGAAAAGGCGGTTGAAGAAATCGACCAGGCCCGGTTCGCTCCTGTAGTTGGTGTCCAGCCGGACCGGTTCCTCGCCGGAGTGCGGCAGTTCCGCCGCGAGGCTCTTGAAGACCCGTACGTCCGCGCCTCGGAAACGGTAGATGCTCTGCTTTTCGTCGCCCACAAAAAAAAGCTTTCCCGGGGAAAGATCCGACGGGGACGGGACGCCCGGCGTGCACCGGTCCTCCCTTTCCGCCAGCAGGTACAGCAGTTCCTTCTGCAGCAGGTTGTTGTCCTGGAATTCGTCGATCATGATCCAGCGGAATTTCCTCTTGTAATGGTTCCGCAGGGCCGGGTGTTCGATCAGGGAGCGGACGGCGAGCTCGGCGCAGTCGGCGAAACCCAGAACGCCGGACTGCCGTCTGTCCCCGTCGGCCCGGAGGTGGAACTCCTCGAGGAGGGCGAAAAGGTCCCGGAGGAGGGGCTGGAGCTCCAGCGTTTCCATCAGCGAATCGAGCGGCGCCGCGGCTTCCCGGTATGCCGCGAAATGTTCCTTGAACTCCAGGACGGCCGAATCGGCCGTCCGCCCCGGCATCCTGATGCCATCCAGGGCCCCCGCCGCGGACCGGAGCCTCGCGGCGCCTTCCGCGGAGGCGGCATCCCGGGAAAGTTCCGTAAAATCCGCCAGTGCCCCCTGCGCCGCCCTGACGCTTTCCGCGTAGCCCCCGGTTTTCTCCGGGGGCAGGGAAATCCGCAGGATGCCGCCGATCGCCGCGTCCAGCCGCCCGGCGGCTTCCCGGAGCCTGTCCCGCAGAAAGGCTTCCTGCTTCTCCCGCATCGCCGGAAAGCCGCGGGACTTTCCCACCGGGAGCATGCCGGCCGCCAGGGACGCGAAACCGCCCACGACCCGGCCGAGGCCGTTGTTCCGCACCAGGTAGCGCAGGGAGGGGCGGTCCTGATTTTCCAGGATGAAAGCGAGACCGAGCCGCTCCGCCCGGTCCGCCGAGGCCGCGTCGTCCAGCGAGAAGGCGGGGGTTATTCCGTAGGAGGCGGCTGTGCTCCGGAGGACCGAGGCCGAGAAGGCGTCCAGCGTGGAAATCCGCGCCAGGTTGAACCGCTCCGCCGCCCGCCGGACCGCCTCGTTGCCGCCGGGCCTCCGGAGGAGTCCGTAGATCCGGCGGTGCATTTCCGCGGCGGCCTTCCGCGTGAAGGTCAGCGTGAGGATCTCGTCCACTTCCGCTTTTCCCTCCGCGATGAGCCGGTAGTAGCGTTCCGCCAGGACCCGGGTCTTGCCCGATCCGGCCCCGGCGGCCACCACGGCGTTGTCGTCGCACAGGACCGCCCGCCGCTGGTTTTCGTCCAGCCCCTCCAGGTATTCCGCGCTCACGTTCCGCCCTCCCTTTCGGAAAGGTATTTCCTCCGGCACACCCCGCGGAACGCGCAGGGTTCGCATTCCCCGGGAATGACGCGGTAATCCCCCGCGCAGAGCCTCTCCGCTGATGAGGCGAGAAGACGGACAAGGCGGGTTTCGGCCTGTGCCATGGCGTCCGCGTCGAGCCAGGCGTCGTCCTGGTCCGCCGCGAAAACATTCTCGTAGCCGCCGCCCCGGACCGAATAATACAGGGCCGCCCGCACCGGGCTTCCGGATTTTTCCAGCAGGAAAACATAGGCGGGGATCTGCACCGAGACGGGCTCGCCCTCTTCGCCCCGCAGGCTTTTCCGCGTCGGAAGTTTTCCGGTTTTGTAGTCCACCACCACGCAGGCCGGGTCCCCGGGACGGCCCGCGACCCGGTCCAGGCGTCCCGTCAGCACGGCCCGGGCCTCGTCGATCCCGGCGGACAGGGACAGCTCGGTTCCCCGGGTTTCAAACCCGTCGAAGGTCCCGGCTTCGCGCTCCAGGAATTCCGCGAGGTCGTCCGCCATTCGCTCCGCCCAGGCCGCCCGCACCGGCCGGGGGGGATACTCGTCCCTCCGGAGAATTCCGGAGAAAATGTCACCCAGGAGCGGCGGAACCAGGTCTCTGTAGGCCGGGAGGTCCTCCGCCCGGAAGAAGCCGTCCCTGCGGGCGATCTCCCGCATCAGGTCCCGGAAGGCGTCGTGGTAGAGGTTTCCCTCGACCCGGGGATTGTCGTACGCGGTTTCCAGCGAGAGCTCCCCGATCCCCAGGACCTTCTCCAGCAGGAACCGGAAGGGACAGGCCGCGAAAACCTCCAGCAGCGTGGGGGAAAGCCGGATGGTACCCTCCCGGGAAACCTTCTCCCGGAGTTTTTCCGCGGCGGAACCCGCGGGAAAAGGCTTCCGCGCGGCGTCGATCCCCTTCGGGGCGGCCGCCGCGGCGGCGTACCGCTCGAAGCCTTCCCGCTGGTGCGGCAGCGGCCCCCGCGGAAAGGGGGACGCGGCGCCCCCGGCCCAGAACCGCGTTTCCCGCAGGGCGGCGTCGTTACGGCGTTCGTTGTCAAGGGAGGGCGCGGGCCGGACCCTGTCCCGGGCGACAAAAAAACCCGGAGGGAGGACGGCGTTCCGCCGGGTCTCGCCGGCGAAGCTGAAGGAAACGGTCCGGCCCGAGGATGCGTACAGGGCGAGGAACCGGGGGCCCGTGTCCTCCGCGGTGAAACCCAGGGACTCCCGCTGGTCTTCCCGCAGGAAGGCGAGGGAGGAGTCCGCCGCCTCGGTGGATTCGTGGCTCGCGTTGACGATGAAGTGATGGGCCG
>CAZGUL010000197.1:0-6022 GCA_964529055.1 uncultured Spirochaetaceae bacterium | reverse complement strand
AATCCAGAAAACTGGATACCCTGATTCTTTCAATCTTTTGCCGATTTCATTGAAGAGGAAATCCGGAAGCTGGAAACCCTCCACACCCTGGAGTATGTGCATAAAACGGTCTTTCCGTACGATTTTCTGGACCCCCGGGTCAGCTACGAAAGCATAATCGCGGCGCTCCGCGGCGGAACGGGATCGGTTCAAAGCATCCTGACACCGGCCGAACAGGAGTATCTGGCGGCGCGGAACCTCGCGGTGCGTCTCGGAATCGGCATCGGCGGGAGTTCCTCGGAATTCGTCGTCGTCACCGTCATCGCCCGGGCGGGCCTTGACCTGAAGGACGTCGATCTGGCCGTGCGGGAAGACGGAAAAAGCGTGACGGTGACGCTTCCTCCCCCGCGGATCATCGAAATCATTCTGGAGGATTCCAAACCCCGGGATTATCCCTACCCGGACATAAAAATCGATCCCGCGGCATGGCGGGAGATCGCGGAATTCATCGAAGGCCGGATCCGGGGCCGGATCCTCGCCGAGGGGGTGCTGGAAACCGCCCTGGCAAACGGAAAGGAGTTTCTCCGCGCGTTCTTCTTCCAGAGCGGTTTCCGGACGGTGGAATTCGCGGAAAAACCGCGGTAAAGCGTGGCCCTCCCCGCCTATTGACTTTTTCATATATAGAGATTATATTATACTCAATATTGAAATAAGGATGGACGACAATGGCCGAACATTTGACGAAAAAAGATTTCATCGAGAAGGTTTTCGACTATGAAAACAACAAGGAATGGAAATACCGGGGAGACCTTCCGAGCATCATCGATTTCTACGCCGACTGGTGCGGACCCTGCAAGATGATCTCCCCCGTTCTGGAGGAGCTGTCCAAGGAGTACGAGGGAAAGGTTCACGTCTACAAGGTCAACACCGAGGAGGAGCAGGAGCTTTCCGCCGCCTTCGGCATTCAGAGCATCCCGACTCTCATCTTCATCCCCATGGAAGGGGACCCGCGGATGGCCCAGGGGGCCCTGCCGAAGGACGCCCTGAAAAACATCATGAAGGACGTTCTGAAGGTGGCATAGGTTTTCCGCAAGCTTGCGTACCGGAGCAGGCGTCCGCAGAGCGGCGCCGGCACCGGTTTTTTTATGCCTCCAGGACGAGATCGCCGTTTTTCAGGATGGTCCGTTCCCGCCCGCCCGGCATGACCGCCCTGATGGTCGGCTCCGAAACGAGGCCGTCCAGGTGTATCAGCGCGGGGGCGTCGTCGTCGTAATTCGACCCGATGGCGAAGTGGCAGGTCCGGTACACCTTCTCGTCCTCCAGCATGTTTCCGATGATCCGCGCGTTCGGGTTGAGGCCGATGCCGAGTTCGCCGATGTTCCTGGCGTTCCGACGGTAAACCGGGCCCATGTCCTTCGGCAGCCTTCCGAGCTTCTCGAACGACAGGGCGTTTTCCTCCCCCATGGCGACGGTCTCCATGAGCTTGTCCGCCTCCTCCCCTCCGGAAATCCGCTCGACGAACCCCGCGCGTACCGTCACCTCGATGGGCCTGCGGATCAGGATTTCCCCCGCATGGGAGGATATGCTGCCGTCGAAAACGATGACGCCCTCCGCCGTGCCGACCGCGGGTGAAACGAAAGCCTCGCCGGCGGGAAGGTTGCCTCCCGTCCCGGGGAACGAAAAATCCCCGTCGTCGGCGAAGGCGGAGCGTCCCGCGACGCTGAATGAAACGTCCGTTCCGTTTCCGTTCGTCACCCGGACGGAGACCGCCTCGTCCAGGACTGCCTTCACCTCCGCGCAACAGCGGCGCAGCCTCCCGTAGTCCACCGGCACGGCGCGGATGAAGCTGTCAATCGTGACCCGGGGAGACCAGAAGCCCCTGATCTTCTTTTCCCCGTACAGGAGATAATGAAAACTGCTGTCGAACTGCCTTTTCCCGATTTTATAGGGATTCTGGATGGCCTTGCGGTCCTTTCCGAGCCTGTCGGCGCTGAGGGAAATGAAAACCTCCGGGGCCGTTCCCAGGGCCGCGACGACTTCCTCCTCGCAGAAATCGAGCTGGGTTTTCGGCTGCTGGAAAACGAGGACCGGGACCGCGCCGGCGGCGGCCGCGGCGTCGTGGAGGGCGAAGGAAATTGCGGACACTTCCTCCGCCGGGTTGGTGACGATGAGGACCCGCTCTCCGGGATGCACCCGCAGGGATTGCTGCAGGGCCACCTCCGCTGCATGCCGGAGTTCTTCGGAGTACCGCGTCCATTCGCCGAACATCTTCTTCATGCCGGCATTATACACGGCCCCGAGGACTTTCCAAACGGAATACCACTGAAATTTTTGTTGTATATCTAGTTGACATTTTTCACTGTATCCGCTAATAATACATTTAATATCGGTAATTGCTAAAAATGAAAAAAATTTTCATTTTTTTGTTACCGATCCGGCGTTTTTTTGTTATTGTATATGTAATATTCGATTTTAAAAAATCTTCTCAGGTTTTTCACCTCCTTTCCTGGGAAGTTTTTTGATGATGCGAATCATCATTTCTCTCCAGCCCTTCAGGTTTTCTAACCTCCTTTCCTGAAGGGCTTTTTTTTTGCCCGCGCACCGTTTCATTGACCGGCGGGGACTCTTTACGGTATCATTGCGTCCATGAGCAACAAATACCCTTTTACCGAAATCGAATCCAAATGGCAGAAATTCTGGGAAACCCGCAAGACCTTCCGGGCCGTGGAGGACCCCTCCTTCCCGAAGGAGAAGAGAAAATACGTTCTGGACATGTTTCCCTACCCGTCCGCGGCGGGGCTTCATGTGGGACACCCGGAAGGCTACACCGCCACCGACATTTACTGCCGTTACCTTCGGATGAACGGGTACAACGTCCTGCACCCGATGGGTTTCGACTCCTTCGGACTGCCGGCGGAAAACTACGCGATAAAAACGGGAACCCACCCGAAAGCGACCACCGAAAACAACATCAACCGCTTCCGCGAGCAGATCAAGGCCCTGGGCTTTTCCTACGACTGGGATCGGGAGATATCGACCCACACCCCGGAATATTATACGTGGACCCAGTGGATATTCCTGAAGCTCTTCGAAAAGGGCCTCGCCTTCGAGGACAAAGTGCCGATCAACTGGTGCCCGTCCTGCAAGACGGGACTCGCGAACGTGGAGGTGAAGGACGGGAAATGCGACCGCTGCTCCACCGAAGTCGTCCGGAAGGACATCCGCCAGTGGATGCTCAGGATCACCCGGTACGCTGAAAAGCTGCTCGCCGACCTGGACGGACTCCAGTGGCACGAGTCCATCAAGCTGATGCAGCGCAACTGGATCGGCAGAAGCGAAGGCGCCAACGTCGTTTTCCCGCTGGAATCGGGGGACGACATCATCGAGGTGTACACCACCCGGCCCGACACACTCTTCGGAGCCACCTACATGGTCCTCGCGCCGGAACACTCCCTGGTGGAAAAAATCACCACCCCCGAAATGCGGCCGGCCGTGAACGCGTACCGGGAGTCCGCCCGTCACAAGTCCGATCTGGAAAGGACGGACCTGGCGAAGGACAAGACCGGTGTTTTTACCGGCGCCTACGCGATAAACCCGGTAAACGGAAAAAAAATACCCGTCTGGATTTCCGACTACATCCTGATTTCCTACGGCACCGGCGCGATCATGGCCGTTCCCGCCCACGACGAGCGCGACTGGGCCTTCGCCGAGAAGTTCGGCCTGGAGATCATCCAGGTCGTGTCCCGAACCGGCGAAGTATACAGGATGGAACAGGCCGAAACCGACGAGGGTTACGCCGTCAACTCCGGGGAGTTCACCGGCCTCACCACCGCCGAGTGCAAAAAACGGATGACGGACAGCCTTGAGAAGAAGGGCGTCGGCAGGCGGGCGGTCAATTATAAACTGCGGGACTGGGTTTTTTCCCGGCAGCGGTACTGGGGCGAGCCGATTCCCCTCGTGCATTGCCCGAAATGCGGCATCGTCCCGATTCCGTACGACCAGCTTCCGCTGACCCTTCCGCCGGTGGAAAGCTACACCCCCACGGGGACCGGAGAATCGCCCCTCGCGGCCATAACCGAATGGGTGAACACCTCCTGCCCGAAATGCGGCGGCCCCGGCAAGCGGGAAACGAACACGATGCCCCAGTGGGCCGGATCCTGCTGGTATTACCTGCGCTTCCTGGACCCGAAAAACACGGCGGAGTTCGCCTCCCGGGAAAAGGTCGATTACTGGATGCCGGTGGACCTGTACGTCGGCGGAGCTGAGCATGCGGTTCTGCATCTGCTCTATTCACGGTTCTGGCACAAGGTGCTTCACGAAATCGGCGTGGTGAACACCGCAGAGCCCTTCATGCGCCTGGTCAACCAGGGAATGATCCTCGGCGAGGACGGCCAGAAAATGTCGAAGTCCCTGGGGAACGTCATCAATCCCGACGACATCGTCCGCGATTTCGGCGCCGATTCGATGCGGGTCTACGAAATGTTCATGGGGCCCCTGCAGGTTTCCAAACCCTGGTCGACCAACGGGCTCGTGGGCGTCCATCGCTTTCTCGACCGTGTCTGGAGAATATCCGAAAGGACCGTATCCGACGCAGAGCCGACGCCGGAGCTTCTGCGTCTGCTGCACAAGACGATAAAGAAGACCGCGCAGGACACGGCGAATCTGGAATTCAACACGGCCATTTCCCAGATGATGATTTTCATCAACGAGCTGTACAAGCAGGAAAACCTTCCCCGCGCTCTGTGGGAGCCGTTCGTTCTCATCCTGTCCCCCTACGCCCCGCACCTCTGCGAGGAGCTCTGGGAAAAGCTCGGCAGGAATCCCTCGATTTCCGCCGCGGCCTATCCCGGGTGGAACGAGGAGCTGACGAGGGACGAGCAGGTGACCGTGGTCTTTCAGATCAACGGTAAGGTGCGCTCCACGGCGGAGCTCCCCGCGGACGCCTCCGAAGAGGACATGAAAAAGGCGGCAATGGCCAACGACCGGGTCAGGGAATACGTGAACGGGAAAACCATCGTGAAAACCGTCACCGTCCCGGGAAAACTGGTCAACATCGTCATCAAGTGAAAAATTCCGCGTACCTCGAACGACGGCGGCGGGTCGGAGAATTCCTGGACGAAAAAGGAATCGACGTTTTTCTCGTGGAAGACACGGAGGAACGCCGCTCTCCTTCGCTCCGCTACCTGTCCGGGCATCCGAACGACGCGCTTCTCTTCCTGTGCCGGGGGGGAAGGTCCGTGCTGGTCCCCTGGGACGTTCCCCTGGCGAGGACCCGCGCGGACGTCGACGAAATCCTTCCGTACAACGATTTCGGCCGCAGACCGGTCATAGCGCTTCTGGGATTTCTGGAGAAGGAAGGGTACCGCGGCTCCCGCCGGCCGCCGAGGATCGCGTTGGACAGGAGGTTTTCGTTTCCCGCGGCATCCCGGGCGGTCCGGGAAGTCGCGCGGGAGTTCCCCGGAGCGGAAATCGTCTGCTCCGAGGACGGCCCCGACGCCTTCATCGAGGAGCTGCGGCTCGTCAAGGACGCGGAGGAAATCCGCCGGCTGCGGGCGGCAGCCGGGATACTGAACACCCTCGTGGATGGAATGGAACGCGCCCTGCGGAACGGCGGACTGCGAAGCGAAATCGAAGCCGCCCTGTACATCGAAAGCGAATGCCGCCGCCTGGGAGCGGAAGGCACCAGCTTCGACACCATCGCCGCCGGTCCGGACCGCAGCTTCGGCATTCACGCTTTTCCCAATTACGGGCCCGGGCCCTTCGCCGCGCCCGGGCTTTCGATCCTTGACTTCGGCGTCACCTTTGAAGGCTATGCCGGAGACGTGACCCTGACGGTCGTCGCCGGAAAGCAGTCCCCGCGCCGGCGCCTTCTCGTGGATCTTGTCGAGGAGGCCTACGCCGCCGCGCTGGAGCTCTGCGGTCCCGGCGTGCCCGCATCCCGCATCGCGGCCGCCGCGGACCGGGTTTTCGCCCGGCACGGGCTCGCGATGCCCCATTCCCTGGGCCACGGACTGGGCATTCAGGTGCACGAAGCACCGTACCT
>CAZGUL010000196.1:0-6055 GCA_964529055.1 uncultured Spirochaetaceae bacterium | reverse complement strand
GCTGGCGTCGAACTTCCCGCCCATGGCCGCCTGCCAGGAAGGACCGTCGCCCTGGAACGGGACCATCTGGAATTTCAGCCCGGTGGCCTTTTCGGCGATCAGGGTGGTGAAGAAGTCGTCCCCGCCGACGCCGGAGTTGCCGACGGTTATCTTGCCGGGATTCGCCTTCGCGGCGTTCCAGAAATCTTCGATCGTCTTGAAGGGGCTGTCCTTCGCTACGACGATGATGCCGGGGTCGGTCACGACGTTCGCGATGGGATCGAGCTCGTTGATGTTGTACTTGATTTCCACGTTCATGATGTAGTTCGTCTGCAGCATCGGCGTGTTCGTGATGCTGATCGTGTAGGCGTCCTTCGGCGACTGCTTGGCAAGCTGGGTCCACGCGATGGCTCCGGTCGCGCCGGGGATGTACTGGTTGACGAAACTCTTCCCGAGAATCTTCTCGAGGAAGGGCTGGGTCAGCTGGGCAAGGGCGTCGCTGCCGCCGCCGGGCTGGAACCCCTGCAGGACCGTTATCGGTTTGGACGGGTAAGCGGCTTCTTCGGCTTTGCCGCCGGCCCACACCCCTGCGGCAAGGACTGTGAGCAGCAGAAACGCGACGAGTGACTTTTTCATACAACCTCCTGTTCGTAACTTTAAACTTTAAAATTTAAAATTTAAGGATATTTAAGCAGAGGTTGAGTCTCCCGTCAAGAGATTTTTTCGCCCGCCCGAGCCTCCGCGGCGGCGCCGAAAAGAGCGTACTCCTTGCGCACCCGTTCCCGGTGATTGTTCAAGTGGTTCCGCAAGGCGACCACCGCGTCCTCGTGCCGGCCCTCCTTCAGGCAGGCGATGATGCGCTCATGCTCCTGGCAGCTTTCCATCGCGACCTTGTCGATGTGCTCCGCCTGGGAAATGAACCGGATGATGCCGATGAGCACATGCAGGTCCGTCAGGATTTCCGGTATCCAGGGGTTTCCGGATTCCCGGTACATGATTTCGTGGAAAACGTAATCGGTCCCGAAGAATTCACCGTACTTCTCCTCCGCGATGACGGCCCGTGAAGCGATGACGGAGGATTCGAGCTCCGCAACCACCCGGGGGGTCATCCTCCGGATGACGTCCCGCAGGGCGAGCTCCTCCAGGGCGAGGCGGACATCGATCAGGGCCGTTATCTCCTCCCACGAGAGCTTGCGCACCGCGTAGCCCTTCCAGTGCTTTTTTTCCACCAGTCCCCTCTCGACGAGCTTGGACAAGGCCTCGCGCACCGTCAGGCGGCTGACTCCGAGCCTCTCCGACAGATCGAGGTCGTTGATTTTCTCCTCCGGCTTCCAGTAACCGCTGACGATGCCTTCCTTGACGATGGCGACAATGTCTTCCGCCCTGCTGGTTTTCCTGCCCGGTCTTTCCAGAAAATCGGCTTTTTCCCGCTTCATACTTGAATTTCTCCTACCGCCGGGCTTTTTTCCGTCAATGATACACCTTGCCGCCGTCGACGATCAGGGTCTGACCCGTGATGCTGTCCGTGGCGATGAAGGTCCGCACCGCGTCGGCCACGTCGTCCCGGTCCGCCGCCTTTCTGATGAGGGCCGATTTTCGCGCGTTTTCCGCGTACTCCGGCGACAGGTTTTCGGTCATCCGCGTACCCTCCATGAGCCCCGGCGCCACCCCGTTCACCAGAACATCCGGGGCCAGGGCAACCGCCATGCACCGGGTAAGGTGGATGAGTCCCGCCTTCGACACGCAGTAGGCGATGCTGCTCCCCGATGGGGAAAACCCCGCGATGGACGAAATCGTCACGATCCTGCCGCCGCCCCTCTTCTTCATCTCCGGCCCCATCGCGCGGATGGCCCTGTACGGCGCCGTCAGGTTGTAGTCGATGATCTTGTTCCACAGGGCGGGCTCCAGGGCGTCCAGGTCCCCGAACGGCACCCACTGGTTATACGCGGCGTCCAGCACCAGGGCGTCGGCGCCGCCGAAATTCCGCGCCGCGGCCCCGGCCATCGCGGCGATGCCCGCGTCGGTGGTGACGTCGGCCTTCACCGCCACGGCCTCCGTCCCTCCGGAGCGGAGCTCCGCCGTGTACCCCTCCGCCTTTTCCCGGGAATTGAGATACACCAGAACGATTTTCATACCCTTCTCCGCCAGGGCCCTGCAGATTCTCCAGCCCAGGCCGCCGGTTCCCCCGGTCACGACTGCGCATTTACCTTCAAGTTTCATCCGTGTCCTCCTCGATGTTGTATTCCTTGATTTTCCGGTGCAGGGTCTTCCGGCCGATCCCGAGGGTCTCCGCGGCGCGGGACTTGTTGCCCCGCAGATGGCTCAATGTCCCCCTGATGATTTCCTTTTCCGCGTCGGCCATGTTGGTGCCGAAGGATATCTTGATGTAGTTGTCCTCCGCGCCGCTGCGTATCGTCGGCGGAAGGTCGTCGCAGGTTATCACCGATCCCTTGCACAGGACGACGGCGCTTTCGATGCAGTTCCGGAGTTCCCGCACGTTTCCCGGCCACGCGTGGGTGTACAGGGCCGACCGGGCCCTGGTGTCGATGCCGTCGATCTTCTTGCCGTTCTCCTCGGCGAACTCCTTCAGGAAGGCCGAGGCGAGGAGCGGGATGTCCTCCTTCCGTTCCCGCAGGGGCGGCATGTGGATGTTGACCACGTTGAGCCGGTAGAAGAGGTCCTCCCGGAACCTGCCGTCGGCGATTTCCTTTTTCAGGTCCCGGTTCGTCGCGGAAATGATCCGCACGTCAACCTCGATGGTTTCCTCCCCGCCGACCCGCTCGAATTTCTTTTCCTGCAGCACCCGGAGGATCTTGATCTGCACGCCGGGATTGATCTCGCCGATTTCATCGAGAAAAATCGTTCCCAGATGGGCGAGCTCGAACCTGCCCCTCTTGCGGGCCAGGGCCCCGGTGAAGGAGCCCTTCTCGTGTCCGAAGAGCTCGCTCTCCAGCAACGACTCGGAAAGGGCGGCGCAGTGGACCTTGATGAAGGCTTTGTCCTTCCGGTTCGACAGGTTGTGGATCGCGTCGGCGATGAGTTCCTTTCCGGTGCCGCTCTCGCCGGTGATCAGGACCGAGGCTTTCGTCGCGGCGACCTGGCGCACCACGTCGAAGATCCGCCGCATTTCCGGGCTCGATCCGATGATGTTGGCGAAACTCCTGCGCTTTTCCAGCTCTTCCTGCATGGCCCGGTGCTGGAGGACAAGTTCCCGGGTCGAGAGCGCCCGCTTTACCAGAAGGCTCAGGCGGTCCAGGTTCAGCGGCTTGGTCAGAAAGTCGTACGCGCCGTCCCGCATCGCCTTGACGGCCGTCTCGATGGTCCCGTGGCCCGTCAGGATGATGACCGGAATCGTCGGATGGTCCGCGACGATCCGGCGCAGGAGCTCCTCCCCCGACAGGCGCGGCATTTTAAGGTCCGTGACGACCAGGTCGATCTCCTCCTCCTCGAAGAGCCTCAGAGCCTCCTCCCCGTCCGCCGCCAGGTAGGTTTCATAGCCGTCCATCTCCAGGGCCTGCCCCAGGCCCTCCCGGATGTTCTTCTCGTCTTCCGCGATCAGCACGTGAAATTTCATTCGTCACTTTCCTTCATAACCGAGCAGCTGCCGTTCCTTCTGGGGCACCGGGAAGCTCACCGTCACCGTCGTCCCCTTCCCCTCCTGGGAATCCACCGATATGTCGCCCCGGTGCTCCTTGACGATTTTGTAGACGATCGTCAGCCCCAGCCCCGATCCGAAATCCCGGGTGGTGAAGTAGGGCTCGAAGATCTTGTCCATGATGTTACGGGGAATCCCGATCCCCGTGTCGGCCACAGCGAGCTTCACCGCGTCGTCCTTCCGGACGGTGGAAATCGTCAGCACGCCCCCCCGGGGCATGGCGGACATGGCGTTCTTGACGATGTTGAGCAGAGCCTGCTTCACGAACTTTTCGTCCAGCATCAGGGCCGGAAGCCCGTCCGCAAGCTTTTCCCGGAGCTCGATCTTTCCCTCCGCCAGCTCCACGTGGACAAAATTGAGGAGGTCCCGGACGACGGCGTTCAGGTCCGAGGACCTGAGATCGATGTCCATGGGCCGCACGGCGAACAGGAAATCGACGACGATCTTGTTGAGCCGCTCCACCTCCTCGGTGACGATGTCCAGGTGCTTCAGGATCGATTTCGGCTCCACGCTGTCCTTGCCCGCCATGCCCTTCTTTATGAGCTGGATGTGGATCCCGATGGACCCCAGGGGATTTTTTATCTCGTGGGCGACCCCCGCGGCGAGTGTCGTCAGGGAAGCCAGGCTCTCGGCCCGGCGGAGACGCGCCTCCTTCGTCCTTTTTTCGGTGACTTCCTCGATGTGAAAGAGGTTGCCCTGGATGGCGCCTCCCCGGACCAGGGGCATCACGGAGCAGGCAATGACCCGCATCTCCCCGCTCAGGGCGAGGGTGAATTCCTTGTCCGTCGCCGTCTCCAGGCTCTCCAGGGTTCGCTGGACGAAATCGGCGATTTCCGGGTCCGCTATCGCGGTCCAGACCTTCTTCTCGTACGGGTCGCCGTCGTGGGAAAAAGGCATGTACCTTTCCGCGGCCTTGTTGTACAGGATGAGCCGGTTGTCCCCGTCGGTCACCATGATCCCGTCGGTCATGGACTGCAGGACCGCCTCGATGCGCTCGTTCTCGGTGGCCAGGTCGTAAATGAGGTTGTGGATCTGACGGCGGTCGAGCTTGTCCAGTTTCGCCAGCGCGCGGCGTATGAAGTTCCGCATCAGGCCCTCCCGAACAGGGCGAACAGGCGCTCCGCCAGGACAACCGGCCCGATGTTCAGGACCTCCAGCGACTCCGCCGTTTTGCGCACCAGGGCGGCCCACTCCTCGAGCCGGTGCAGGGGTATGTCCCCGAGTTCACCGGAGGCGGGCCTGCCGGCGAGGCCGGGGCGCAGGACCTCCAGAATCTCCTGCAGGAAAAGGCGGAATTTGGCCTTGTCCCTGAACAGGGAGGCGTCCTCCGGCAGCGCCTCGGAAAAGTCCCGGCAGCCCGACGGGGGGCAGGCGTCCAGGGCCCTGCGCAGGAAATTCAGGGCCGCGGACCGCATGGCGTGGGGATTGATGTCCTGGAAGACCCAGAAAAAATCCTTCAGCGTCGCGTACTCGCCGGAGGTTTCCCGGAAAATCCTTTCCAGCACTTCCCGTCCCGCCTCCCCGTCCCGGGGAAGGAAACGGTAGGTCCGCACCCGGGACAGGATCGTGGGAATCATCGCGCCCCTTCTCGCCGTCAGGAGAACGAAGGTGACGCGGGCCGGCGGCTCTTCCAGGATCTTCAGCAGGGCGTTCCGGGCCGACTCAAGCATCCGGTCGGCGTTCTCGATGATGATGATTTTTCGCGCCCCCGCCGCCCCCATGTGCGCCCAGGCCGAGGCCCTGCGGATCTGCGCTATCGGAATCGTGTCCGGCGGCGACAGGTCCAGGACTTTCCGGGCCGCGTCGAGAATCGCATCGATGATCCGGACGAGCGCCTCCGGGGGCGGCAGTTCCGCAGGAGGCAGGAGACCCGCAAGGGCCTCCCCGGCCGCCTGCAGATGGGGGAGAGTCTTCTGCAGTTTCGTTTCCTCCCCTTCCCACAGCACCGCGTCGAAACGCCGCGCCAGCTTGCGGAAGGAGCGGATGAAAAGATAGCGGGCGGACAGGCTGCCGGTCTTCCGCAGAGTGTCCGCGCAGGCGGCGATCTCCTGGTGGAAGTACCGTCCCCCCAGGGTCAGCGTAAAGGGATTCTCCAGAAGGCGGTGGGACTCGCAGGAGCGGCAGCCACAGTTCCACGGCGCCCCGGGATTCTCGCAGGAGAGGGCCCGGGCGAGCTCCAGCGCCGCCGACAGCTTGCCGGAAAACTCGGGCCCGGAAAAAAGCAGCGACGCCGGCAGCCGGCCGTCCCGTATCTCGTCCCGCAGCAGCCCGACGACGTCGTCCTGGCGGATAATGTTCTCGAACATCCCGGCCTATTTGAGTTTGACGTTGAAGGTCTGCGCGCCGTAGGCCACCACCGGCGTCAGTATCCGGGCGATGACGCTGCCCGAAAGCGGCCCGGAAAAATCAAAGAGCGGCTGG
>CAZGUL010000195.1:0-6065 GCA_964529055.1 uncultured Spirochaetaceae bacterium | reverse complement strand
GATGAACGTGTACGGCCCGTATTCCCGGCCTCCGATGACGGCTCGGAAGGCGCCGTCCCTGATCCACCGGAAACGGGGCAGGTCCCCCTTTCCGTTCACGAAGCCGGCGTCCTCCAGGGCATGGGTGAATTCCATCTCGCCCGCGTCGCCCGGTCCGTACCGCCGGCCCCCCACATCGACGAAGGACTCCCCGTCCCGCGCCCAGGCCGCCAGCGCCGCTTTGCCGTCGGGGCTCAGAATCAGGGCGTCCACCCGGTCGAATGGGCCCTCCCGCTTCGCCGGCGCCGCCGGGGTTCCCCGGTACAGGTAGAATCCGCCGTTTTTTTCGGCGCATGCGGTCCAGGCCCCGGTTTCCGGGGAGGCGTCGAGACGCGACGCGGCATCGTAGGGTCCGTATATTTTACCGGCGGCGTACACGCGCCACTCGAAGACCTTTCGTGCGGCGAAGACCGGTTTTCCCGCCGCAAGTCCGCCGGGAACGACCTCGTCGAAGGGACCGAAATTCCCCGCGGACGAGAGGACCCGGTATTTTTCGGCGTTTTCCGGGCCTTCCTCGGTGACGACGACGTAATCGTCCCCGTACACCTGCACGTGGGTCACCTTGTGCCCTTTTCCGACCTCCGCGGGCAGGACACGGGACTGTCCCCCGGCGTATGCCGACAGGCTCAAAATTCCGGCGATCAGCAGCGGGAGGAAAAGCTTTTTTGAGTTCATGAGGTCAAGAGTACGCAAAAAGCGGCCGCGCCGCAAGCGGAAGGTGAAAAGCGCGCCGCCGCCGCGCCGCGGCTATCTGGAGAGGGTGAGGAGAAGCCCCATCAGGGCTCCGTAGATGACGCTGGTGTAAGGATTTGCCGTTATCGGGCACGCCCCGGTCCTGCAGCCGATGAATTTGTAGATCGCGAACCCCGCGGCACCGCCGATCACGACTCCTATTATCGTACCCATCCGGATCCTCCTCCACCAGCCTGTCTTCATCCCGTATATATATCATTTATTTTATATATAGTCAACAAAATATTCTTTCCCCCGCATTGCGGAGCCGCCGGGATTGCTGTAGGCTGGGGCCGGTGGAGGACGCAATGCACACAACGGGACTATCCGGCCTGGACGCGATGCTTCACGGCATTCTTCCCGGCGACAACCTGGTCTGGGACGTGGAGGATTCGGCGGAGTACGCGCGGTTCGCGGTGCCGTTCGCCGAGTCGGCCCGTAAACTCGGCAAGCGGGTCGTGTATTTCCGCTTCGCGGAGCATCCGCCGATTCTCGCCGCCGGCGACGGGGTGGACCTGCGGGAGCTGGACCCCTCGATAGGCTTCGAGAAATTCGTCACCGAGATGGTGGACATCATCGAGGAAACGTCGGCCGACTCCTGGTACGTCCTCGACTGCCTGTCCGGCCTCGCGAACGCCTGGTACAGCGACCGGATGATGGCCAACTTCTTCCTGGTCATCTGCCCGTACGTGCTGAAACTCGAGGCCCTGGCGTACTTTGCCCTGTACAAGGCCCACCACTCGAACCACGCCACCGACACGATCTACACCACCGCGCAGATCATCATCGAGGTGTACACCCACGACGGCAGGCTGTACATCCAGCCCCAGCGGGTCGAGCACAGGTACTCGTCCACCATGTACATGCTCCACGTCCGGGAGGGGGACTCCTTCACCCCCGTCACGAACAGCGCGGTCACGGCGGGGATCGTGGCCAACATCAGCCGCCCGCTCCTGAACTTCACGATCCAGCGGTTCGGGGTGTGGACCCAGACCTACCACGACGCGCTGGTGGTGGTGAAGGCGGTGGAACGGGGGGAGAAATCCCCGGAGGAAATGAAGCCCTACTTCGAGCTGCTGCTGCGGATGGTCATCACCCGGCAGAAGCCCTTCCTGTCCCTGGCCCGGGAATACTTCGATCTGCCGTTCCTGATCGACATCATGAAGCGCCTCATCGGTTCGGGCCTCATCGGGGGCAAGGCCCGGGGGATCCTGCTGGCCCAGAGAATCCTGAACAGGGCCTCCCCGAAATGGGCGAAGTTCCTGGAAGCCCACGACTCGTTCTTCATCGGCTCCGACGTCTTCTACACCTACATCATCCAGAACGACTGCTGGTGGCTCCGCCGGAAAACCGGCAGCATGGACGAGATCCTCGCCCGCGCCGGAGTGGCCCGGCAGAGGATTCTGGGCGGGAAATTCCTCGGCTACATCACGGTGCAGTTCCAGGAAATGCTCGAGTACTTCGGGCAGTCGCCCTTCATCGTGCGTTCCAGCAGCCTGCAGGAGGACAGTTACGGCAACGCCTTTTCCGGCAAATACGAAAGCGTATTCTGCGCGAACCAGGGCACCCCGGCCCAGCGCCTGGAGGAGTTCCTCGCCGCGGTGCGCACCGTGTACGCCAGCTCGCTGGACGAGGACGCCCTGATGTACAGGCTTCACCACGGCCTCCTGTACGAGGACGAGCAGATGGCCCTCCTGGTCCAGCGGGTTTCCGGCGACCTGTTCGGAAGGTATTTCTTCCCCCCCGCAGCGGGGGTCGGATTTTCCTACAATCCCTACGCGTGGGACTCCTCGATCGATCCCCACGCGGGCATGCTCCGCCTGGCCTTCGGGCTGGGCACCCGCGCCGTCGACCGGATCGAGGACGACTACACCCGGATCGTCGCCCTGAACGCTCCGGAAAAGCGGCCGGAGAAGACCCTGGAGGACTCGCGGAAATACATCCAGCGGGACGTGGACGTGGTCGACCTGGGGGAGAACCGCTTCGCCACGTATCCGGTTAAGAAAATCTTCCCCCTGCTGCCGGAAAAACTGCTGCCCTTCTTCGCCCTGAGGGACGAGGAAATGCTGAAGCGCGCCGAGGAGCTCAACATAGCACCCTCCACAACCTGGAGACTCACCTTCGACGGGCTTTTCGGGAAGACGCGCTTCGCGGAGGAGATGCGGGAAATGCTCGCCACCCTGCAGGCGGCTTACAGGAACCCGGTGGACACGGAATTCACGGTGAACTTCCAGGAGGACGGCGGGTACAGGGTCAACCTGGTGCAGTGCCGGCCCTTCAAGGTCCGGCTCATGGGAACCGGCGACCTGGGGGTGCTGCCCGACGCCATCCCGCCGGAAAAGATCGTCATCGAGAGCGACGGTCCCATCGTCGGCCAGAGCATCGCCACGAAGATCGACAGGCTCATCTACGTTTCGCCTGAGGCTTACACCCGGCTCGGCGAACAGGACAGGTACGCGGTCGCCCGGCTGGTGGGCAAACTCGCCCAGATTCCCGCGGCGGGACCGTCCTTCGTGACGATGCTGGTGGGTCCCGGACGGTGGGGAACATCCACCCCCGCCATGGGCGTTCCGGTGACCTTCAAGGAAATCAAGAACGTTTCCGTCATCGTGGAGCTGGCGGTCATGCACGAAGGACTCGTTCCGGACGTGTCGCTGGGAACCCACTTTTTCAACGACCTGGTGGAGATGGACATGCTGTACTTCGCCGTCTTTCCGGAACGGGAGGGAAACCGATTCAACGGGGCCGTTTTCTCCGGCCCCGGCAACAGGCTTCCCGTGCTGCTGCCGGACGAGGCCCGCTGGGCGGGCACGGTGACGGTCCTGGAAAGCGTCGAAGGCGCGGACGTCCCCTCCGTGTACCTCCACGCGGATTCGATGCAGCAGCGGATAACCTGTTACATGAAATAAAAAAACCCGGCCGGAAAACCGGCCGGGCCGTAATCGGCGGACCCCCGGGCTAGACGCCCTGGGCGATCATCGCGTCGGCGACGCGGAGGAAACCGGCGATGTTCGCGCCGGCGACGAGGTTGCCCTTCAAGCCGTAGGTCTCGGCGGCCCCGGAGCACTGGGTGTAAATGTTGTCCATGATCTGGTGCAGTCGCTGGTCCACCTCCTCGAAGGGCCAGCTCAGGCGCATGGAGTTCTGGGACATTTCCAGCGCGCTGGTGGCGACGCCGCCGGCGTTGGCCGCCTTGGCGGGCCCCAGGGGGATCCCGGCGTCGTGGAAAACCTTGACGGCCTCCGGGGTGCAGGGCATGTTGGCCCCTTCCGCGACGGCGATGCACTTGTTCTTCACCAGAAGCTCGGCGCTCTTCCTGTCCAGTTCGTTCTGGGTCGCGCAGGGAAGGGCGACGTCGCAGGGGATGCTCCAGATTCCGTCGCAGCCCTCGGTGTATTTCGCGCCGGGGTGGTCGGCGGCGTATTCCTTGATCCGTCCCCGCTCGACTTCCTTGATGCGTTTCACCGTGTCGAGCCTGATTCCTTCCGGATCATGGATGTAGCCGTTGGAGTCCGACAGGGCGACGACTTTGGCGCCCAGGGACCGGGCCTTTTCGACGGCGTAGATCGCCACGTTGCCGGAGCCGGAAATCACGACGGTTTTTCCGTTCCAGTCCGTGCCGCGGCTTTCCAGCATCCGGGTGACGTAATACACCAGGCCGTAACCGGTGGCTTCCTTTCGGACCAGGGAGCCGCCGTAACCCAGGCCCTTGCCGGTGAGGACGCCGGTGAAGGTGTTGGTGATTTTCTTGTACTGGCCGAACAGGAAACCGATTTCCCGGGCCCCGACGCCGATGTCGCCGGCGGGAACGTCCGTGTCCGGACCGATATGACGATACAGCTCGTTCATGAAGCTCTGGCAGAAATTCATGACTTCCCGGTCGCTCTTGCCCTTCGGATCGAAGTCGCTTCCGCCCTTCGCGCCGCCGATGGGCGTCGTGGTCAGGGCGTTCTTGAAGATCTGCTCGAAACCCAGGAATTTGATGATCCCCAGGTTGACCGACGGGTGAAGGCGGAGCCCCCCCTTGTACGGGCCCAGGGCGCTGTTGAACTGCACCCGGAAGCCCCGGTTGACCTGGACTTCCCCGGAGTCGCTGATCCAGGGAACGCGGAAAATGATCTGCCTTTCCGGCTCGACGATGCGCTCCACGATTTTCAGCCGCGCGATTTCCGGCCGTTTCCTGACCACCGGTTCGATGGACTCGACGACTTCCCGCACCGCCTGATGAAATTCCGGTTCCGCGGCGTTCCGGGCGACGACGGTCCCGAGTATGGTGTCCACAAACGAACTGCTCATAGAGACTCCTTACGGTTTGGATGAAACTGCATAATTATACCAACAGTGTAAATAAATTTAAAGTACCCTGTACGAGTTTGTATCAGAACGGCAGGGACACGCGGACGGAGGTTCCGCCTTTTTCGCCGGGCCCCCTGTCGAGTTCGCCGCCGAGCTGGCGGGCCAGCATTTCCGCGAGCCGCAGGCCGAAACCGGCGGCGCCTTTCCCGCCGGAATCCCCGGGGAAGCCCACGCCGTCGTCCTCCACCCGCAGGACGGCCGCGTCCCCGGCCTTCGCGAAGTCCACGGTCACGGTTCCCGCGGCCGGCGCCGGAAATGCGTATTTCAGCGCGTTGGTCACGAGCTCGTTCAGGATCAGCCCCAGGAGCACCGCCCGTTTCGAGTCGATGCCCGTTTCATCGAAGCGGCACGCCAGGCGGATCCTGTCCGCCCCGATGGAATAGGTGGAGAAAATCGTTTCCGCCAGGTCCCTCAGGTACAGGTGAAGGTCCACGACGCCGGGGTCCCGGGACAGGTACAACCGCTCGTAGATCGACATCATCGCGTAGATCCGCGCCCGGGCGTTGGCGAAAACGTGCCGGGACGTCTCGTCGGAAAGCCTGCCGGTTTCCAGCTCCAGCAGGCTGGAGATGACGCTCAGGTTGTTTTTGACCCGGTGCTGGAGCTCCTTCAGGAGGGTTTCCCTCTCCCTCACGGCCTCTGACAGGGCAAGCTCGGCCTTTTTGCGCTCGGTGATGTCCCGTACCGTGGCGATGACCCCGATCGTCTCCCCCTCGGCGTTCCGCAGGGGGCCGCAGGAATCGGAGAGCCAGCCCTCCCCGGCCCTTCCCGGCAGGGTGACGGGAAAGTCGAAGGTGGAAAAGGCCTCGCCTTCCAGGGCGCCGCGAAGCCTGCCGGGGAGACCCGTTTCCTCCACATGGGGAAAGACGTCCGTCGGAACGCGTCCGATGATGTCCCGGGAGGGGACGCCGGTGAGGTTTTCCATGAAAGGATTCCAC
>CAZGUL010000194.1:0-6112 GCA_964529055.1 uncultured Spirochaetaceae bacterium | reverse complement strand
TGTGTTTGGTCAAAATATAAATAGGAAAAAGCCCGGGGTCAAGAAAAATTCGCATCCTTGTCAATGCCAAATTAAAATGTCCCCTATTTCTGCCAAGTAAAAATGTCCCCTTACGCTCAGGCGGACTTCTTGCCGGAGACCTCCTTATTCTTTTGAGGTAGTGCATACTCTTCAACGAAGAGGGGGTGATTTTTCCACATAAAATGCAGAGAGTCGTCCAGCCATTTGCGAATTGTAACGCTCTTCCCCGGCAGGGGCCGGGAGGAAAGGTTTTCCGGAATACGAAACAGCCGCTTTTCAAACTGAATCATATTATCCCGGGAGACAACACGCTGAGTCTCGAAACAAAAAATGTCTCTGAGATCCGCGCCGTCCAGTAACGGCACATGGGCATCTTCGGGCTGCGCGGGAATCTTGGCAAACCTCAGATTTATCTCCGGCAGGTATACCTCCCGAAGAAATCCATTTGCCTCGTCGATCGTCGAGATACCCGCAAGGCGCAGTTCTTTGACAAAACGGTCCTGATACACCCCATGATTGCGTTCAACCCGGCCTTTGGCTTCCGGGGAATAGGCAATAATGACTTCAATCCCGAGCCGTTCACAGGCTTTCTGAAAAGGACTCTTCGGTGTTATTCCCTCAAGCTGCTCGGTTATCGTCGGTTCCCGATCGAGCACAAAAGCGTTCTTCCGGTCGCAATACACCGCCTGGGGTATCCCATAACGCTCGATCCACATCCACAGAAGCTTCATTGCCGACTCCGTGGTCTCCTGTTCACACAAAAAACTCATCGTCGTTCCGGTCGCATCGTCGACCATATTCATCAGGCAACACTTCTCTCTTCTGCCTTCAAACCAGTCATGGTGGCTCCCGTCAAATTGCACCAGTTCTCCAAAACGCTCCCGCGGGGTTCGTCGGCTGTGGTATGCCCGGCGGCGCTTCTTCCTCTTCCACACCCCTTCCTCCATGAGCACCCTCCTGAGCGTCTCTCTGCCCACGGCAAGTCCCTCTCGCTCTTTGAGCTTCTCCGCCGCGAAGGTCGGCCCAAACCCCAGGTATGACTCTTTGTAGGTTTCCACGATCCTCTGCCTCATTTCCTCCGCCATCTTTCGCGGTGATGCACGCCCCTGCGTTCGGTGTATAAGTCCCCGGTCTCCCTCGGCTTTGTAGCGACTATAAAGCCTTTTCGCCTGGCGATAGCTCACTTTCAGTCTCACCGAGGCCTCCCTCAGGCTCATTTTTTCTTCCTTCACCATTTCCAGTATTTTAGCTCGCAGCAAATCTTTTTGTCCCATCGGCAGCTTTCCGGCCATTGTTTTCCTTCCTGCCGTATTCTATCCAGGGGACATTTTTATTGTGCTACTTAGGGGACATTATCACGGAGCTTCAACACGGCCGTCCGGGCGGTAATCATGGCCGCGTTTCTCGTCGGGGTCGTCGTCGTGCAGGGCAAGTTGTCCCACCTCGGCGCGATTTTCGGCAGCAACAAGGCGGTCCTCTTCATCGTGCTTTCCGGCGTCGCCGGGGCCGTTTCCTGGATTTTCTACTTCATCGCCCTGAAGCTCGGCAAGGTGTCGCAGGTCGCCCCCATCGACCGGCTCAGCATGGTTTTCGCGATGGTTCTGGCGGCGATCTTCCTGGGGGAAAAAATCACCCCCCGCATCGGCCTCGGCGCGGCGCTGATGGTCGCCGGCGCGGTCATCGTCACCCTCGGATAACTTCAAACGGCGGCCCGGGCAGCGCGGACCGCGAGCCCGTGACGGCGCGCCGGGCCTTTACGCCTTCCGGCGGCCTCAGTCGGCCGCCGGCCGCTTTAACAAATTCCCGTTTCATGCCATAGTGTCCCCCAGGAGGCCATAATGGCATTAGACCTGAGCTATAAAGGAAAAGAGATCGCGACCTACACCTTCCAGGTCGACCGGTCCAAAATCCGGGAACTCGCGGCGGCGGTGGGCGACCGGAATCCGGTTTTCACGAAGCCCGAGGCCGCGGAAAAGGAAGGTTACACGGACACGCCGGCGCCGCTGACCTTCGCGACGGTGATGACCTTCGGCGGCTACCCGCAGATCTGGGACCGGATGACCGAAATGGGCATCGACATCAAGAGGCTCCTCCACGCGAAGGAGGAGTACGAATACATGGGACCGATCCACCCCGGCGACACGCTGACGGGAACCATCGTCGCCGAGTCCCTGCGGGGCGGCACCATGGAAATGGCCACATTCAAAACAACCTACACCCGCGGCGGCGAAACAGTTCTCATCGCCCGGATGACCATCATCGTGCCGCCGGCGGCTAAGTGAGGAGTGCAATGAGCATACGTTACGATTCCATCAACGAGGGAGACGCCCTTCCGGTCCTCTCGAAGCCGGCCATCACCCAGCTCCAGCTCATCCGCTACGCCGGGGCTTCCGGGGATTTCAATCCCATCCACACCATCCCGGATTACGCCCGCGAAGCCGGCCTTGACGGCACGATCGCCCACGGCATGCTGATCATGGGCATTCTGGGCCAGATGATTTCCGACTGGGCGGGGGTGAAGAACGTGGTCAAATACGGGGTAAGCTTCAAGAACATCACCCGCCCCGGCGACGTCCTCTCCGCGAAAGGCTCCGTGAAGCGCAAGTACGAGCTGGACGGCCGCAAACTCGTGGATTGCGCTGTTCACGTCGAGGACGCCAAGGGCGAAATCAAGGTCGAAGGCAAGGCGACGATCTCCGCGGAGTAGGATTTCAGCGAGCCGGTTCGAGCCGGTACAGCGCCCCACGGCGCTCGTCGGTGAGCAGATAGAGATTGCCGTCCGGCCCCTGCCGGACGTCCCGTATCCTGCCTATCGTCCCGTCCAGCAGGGTCTCCTGCCCGGCCTCGCCCCCTTCCCGCGGGACCACCCGCCGGAGATGCCTGCCCGCGAGGGCCCCGGCGAAAAGGCTTCCCTTCCAGCCCGGAAACGCGTCGCCTGAGTAGAAGGCCATTCCCGAAGGCGCGATGGACGGCGTCCAGTGCAGAAGCGGCTCCTCGATGCCGGGCTTACCCGTTCCCTCTCCGATGGCCCCGCCGACATATTCCCTGCCGTGGGTGACGACCGGCCAGCCGTAATTCGCACCGGGCTTCAGGATGTTGATCTCGTCGCCGCCCCGGGGGCCGTGCTCGTGGGTCCACACCTCCCCGGTGGCGGGATTGACCGCCATTCCCTGGATGTTCCGGTGGCCGTAGGAGAAAATCTCCGGCAGGGCGTCCCTCCGGCCAGCGAAGGGATTGTCCCGGGGGACGGAGCCGTCGGGATTGATCCGCAGAACCTTGCCCGCCGTGTCCCGCAGGTCCTGGGCCCTGTGCCTGTCGCCCCTGTCCCCGGTGGACACGAAAAGCGTTCCGTCCGGCGCGAAGGCCAGCCGGGAGCCGAAATGCTGGCCCGCGGAGGTTTTCTTCGTCATCTCGAAAATCACCCGCACGTCCTGCAGCTCCGTCCCCCGGAGCCGGCCGCGGGCCACCGCCGTTCCCGCCGTGCCGCCGGGTCCGGGAGCGCTGTAGGAAAAATACACCAGGCCGGTGCGGCCGAAGTCGGGATCGGGGACCACGTCCAGAAGGCCGCCCTGCCCCCTGTCGACGACCTGCGGCAGACCCCGTATTTCCTTTCGTCCTCCGTCCCCGCCGACGAGGAGAAGCCGGCCCGGCCTTTCGGTCACCAGCATCCCGCCGCCGGGCAGAAAGGCAAGCCCCCAGGGATTTTCCAGGCCCTCCGCGACCCGAACCAGGCGGAACGAGGCGGCCCCGGAGCGGATTTCCCGTTCCAGGACGGTCTCCGATGCGGCCAGGGAACCCGCGGTCAGAAACGCGATTGAAAAAAGGAGCGCCGGGCCCCGTGAAATGCGTTTTCCGTTCATATTCAGCCTCCGGGGATAAGGTACGTATACATGGGTATTTCAGTCAACAATGTATTTTTCTCCCGCCGAAAAATCTTGCGGCCGGGAAGGAATGGGACTACAATGGGGATGAAAACTTCCTAAACAAGGAAAGGAATATGAAAAACAGAACTGTTCTCACGATGTTTCTCATCATGGTCGTTTCGCTGTCCGCTTTTCCGGGAGGGCAGAAGGAAGACGAGACGGGGCCCGTCACATTGACCTTCTGGACCCACGAAGACAAGAACCGGACGCCCATCGAAGAGCGCTACATAAAGGAATTCCAGTCCCAGAACCCGGGCGTCACTGTCCAGCGCGTCACGCACGGATCGACCAAAATCCAGGAGCTCGTTCTGACGGCCTTCGCCGCGAATCAGGGGCCTGACATCTTCAACATGTCCATCGAGGACGAGTATCCCTACATCGCCAACGGCCGGGTGGGCGCGGTCATTCCCGAGGCGCTCGGTTTCACGACGACCCAGCAGATCGTCGACTCCTACATCCCGAACGTCCTCGACCCGGTGACGGTGCAGGGAAAGATTTACGGGCTTCCGCTGGAGCTGACGAACTGGTGCATCTACGTCAACAAGAAGATTTTCCGTTCCGCCGGCCTCGATCCGGACAAGGACTACCCGAAAACCTGGGAAGACATGGTCACGGTGTCCGAAAAGATCGTCGTCCGGAACGGTGACATCATCACCCGGCGGGGATTCGATTTCCGGTATCCGTATTACCTTGTCGCCATGGTGCCGATGGTCGAGCAGCTCGGCGGCAAGCTCATCAGCGACGACGGCAAAACCGCCATCGTCGGTGAGGCCGCATGGGTCAGGTTCCTGGACTTCATGAAGGACTGGGGCCCCAAGGGAAAAAACCTGGGATCGCCGACCTACAAGGCCGCCAGGTCGCTTTTCAATTTCGACAAGAACGAGATCGCCATGGCCACGACGGGCCTCTACCAGCAGGGCCGCATGAGGGCCGACAACATGGCCTTCTTCGACAGCAAGGACTGGATGGTCGTCCCCTTCCCGAAATTCAAGGACGCGGTGAAGGACGCCGCGGCGGCCTATTACGGCCATTACTACATGGTCAACGGCCAGGCCCCCCTGCGTAACCAGAAGACCGCGTGGAAGCTGATCGGTTACATGCTGAAGCACGGGGAAGAGTACCTGGAAAAGGTCAGCATCGTGCAGCCGACGAAACAGCTCATGAACTCCAAGCTGTACAAGGAAATGCCCTATTCCCAGGTCTTCACCGACGACATGGCCCGGGCCCACATCGTCTATTACGGCGCCAACAGCGCTAAGCTGCAGGAAATCATCAAAAAGGCCGTCGAGTCCGTCATGCTGAGCGGGGTGCCGAGCGACAAGGCATACGCGGCGCTGAAAAAAGAGGCCCAGGAACTCCTCGACGGAAAATAACCCATCCCATCGGGAGCCGGCTGACGCCGGCTCCTGTCATTCCGGGAGCGCACGCATGAAAAAATCGGCATACAGGTCCGGAATCAAAAAGCACCAGGATCGCTGGGGCATGGTTTTCGCTCTGCCGTCTCTGCTTTTTTTCGCCGTGTTCAGTTTCTACCCGATCATTAACGCCTTTTACACCAGCCTGTTCAACAAGCAGGTCCTCAGCCTCGAGCCGCCGCGGTTCATCGGCCTGGAAAATTACAGGTACCTGCTCGGCTCCTCCGATTTCTGGAATTCCATGCGCGCGACGGCGGTGTTCACCCTCGGCACCTTTCTCGCCCTGCTGGTGGTGAGCCTCCTGCTGTCCGCGCTCATCTTCAACCTGAGAAGGGGCAGAATGTTCCTGCAGATGGCCTACTACTCCCCCGCGGTGCTGTCTTCCGTCGTCGCCGCGACGATATGGCTCCTTATCTTCGATCCCCGCGGCCTGGCGAACCAGTGGACGAATTTCCTGCTGAACACGCCGGGGGCGGACTGGAACTGGTTCGCGGACTCCGTCATGGTCCAGCTCTCGACGATGCTCGTGTATTTCTGGAAATTCATCGGGTATTTCGTCATCATCTGCATCACCGGGATGGCGTCCATACCGCCCTCCGTCTACGAAGCGGTGAAACTCGACGGCGCGAACCGCTGGCAGGTATACTGGGACATCACCTTCCCCCTGCTGCGCCCCACCATCGTCCTCGTCTCCATCATGTCGATGCTCCAGTGCCTGAAGACTTTCAGCACCCAGTATCTCTTCACCCATTC
>CAZGUL010000193.1:0-6152 GCA_964529055.1 uncultured Spirochaetaceae bacterium | reverse complement strand
GACGGAGTCTTCCGTACTCCCGCCGTACGATTCCTCTCCGGCGTACATGAGATCGTCCACCGACGAGCGGACGACGCCCTCCGCGAAGGGGGACGGCTTGCGGGTGCGGCATTCGGCGATCGCCGTTTCACCGGAGCGGATCTCCGCGAGGAGAAGGGAAAGGCGGGGAAGATCGAAGCAGTCGGTGAGGCACTGGCGATAGGTTTCCGCCGTTATCGGAAAGTCGCCTGAGCCGCGGACTTTCTCGTACAGCGCCCTCGCTTTCCGGCGGAGAAGCCAGAAGGGGGTCCTCCGGTCGAAGCCCGCATTCGGAAGAAGAAGCGCCCGGCCGAGGTTTTCCCGGAAACGGGCGCCGAAGAATCCGGACCCCCCGAGGGCGCGGGCGGCGAGAATCGGGACGCTTTCCGGTTCCAGCCCGCGAAGCAGGGCCGTGATGCCGGTGTATTGGTCCCGCGCGGCGGGGAACAGGAACGCCGCTCCCCCGTCGTCGGCGCGGACGTCGGTGTCGATTCCTGTATCCGCGAGGACGGTCCGGAGGATCAGGGCAAGAGGCAGGTTGACGGCCCCGCCCCAGAAGGTGTGCAGCACCGCCGCATGCAGTTTTCCCGCCCCCGCCGTCGTGTATTCCACGACCAGCCGCCGGCGGTGGGGGAGGCCCGTTCCGGTCGTTATCCGCTGGCGGTCCAGAAAAAGACGCAGCCTTTCGGCCGGAATTTTCCCGGGAAACCGCCCTTCCGGGACGCCGGATTTTTCGGCCGCCTCGAGAAACAGGCCGATCCGCTCGAAGGTGTGAAAGGCCGAAAGACGGGGTTCTCCCTTCCAGAAAACCGTCGTGTTCACCGGACCGCTCCAGGGCAGGACCTTCACCTCGCTGTCTCCTATGGAGGTGATTTTCCACGCCCGGTTCCCGAAATAAAAACGGTCGCCGGTCCTGCGTTCCCAGACGAATTCCTCGTCGGTCTCGCCGAGGACGGCGCCCGAATCGGCGGTCTTGAGCTTGAAGGACCCACGCCCGGGAATGGCGCCCCCGCCGGTCAGGAGAAGGAACCGGGCGCCCGGCAGGGCCTCGACGGTGTCTTCCGCCGGGTTGCGGCGGACCCGTGCCCGGAGTTCCGGGACCCGGAGGTTTTCATAGGCCCCCGCGAGCATGTCCAGCACGGAGTCGAAAGCCCGCCGGGAGAGGTCCCGGAAAGGATGTATCCGCCGGACGAAAGCGTACAGCCAGTCGCATTTCACGGGTTTTGAAACGGTCATGGCCAGGAGGACCTGCGCCAGGATGTCGAGGGGGTTCTCCGGCACAGCCGCCGCCTCGATGTCGCCCTCCTCTGCCATGGACGCCATCACTGCAGCTCGGAGAAGATCGCCCTCGTGAACGGGAAAGAATATTCCCACGCTCGGGATACCCACCCGGTGACCGGCCCTGCCGATCCTCTGAACGGCTGAGGATACCGAAAAAGGCGTTTCCACCAGAACGACACGGTCCAGGCTCCCGATGTCGATGCCGAGCTCCAGCGAGGAAGTGGCGACGACGCCGCGGAGATCGCCGTTTTTCAGCCGCTTCTCCACGTCCGAACGGAGCTCCCGGGACAGGGACCCATGATGGGGGTAGACAAGAAAACCGTCCTCCCCCTCGTTGACCAGGAGCGCGAGGCGTTCCGCCGCCCGTCTGCTGTTGACGAAAACGAGGGTCTTGCCCTTCTCCCGGAAAAAGGGCAGGAGCCGGCGCGAGAGGGGCTCCCAGACCGTCTCCCCCGGTCCTGAGTCCTCGACAGTGAGGATGGACAGTTCGAAACGTTTGGGGTCCTCACCGACAAGGACCCGCACCTTCCGGGGCACCGGAACGCCCTCCGGCCCGGGCATGAGTCCGCCGGCGAAGAGGGCCGCCCCGCCGGGGTCCCGCAGGGTCGCGGATACCGCGACCCGCTGGAACTCGCCGGAGAACAGGGTGAGTCTTTCCACGCAGGACGCAAGGAGGGTTCCCCGCTTTTCGGACAGGAGGGCATGGATTTCGTCCAGGATGACCAGGCGGAGACCGTGAAAGAGTTCCGCCGCATCGGCGGAAAGGAGCAGGATGGCGAGGCTTTCCGGGGTGGTTACCAGGATTTCCGGGGGCCGCCGGCTCATCCGGCGGCGGTCCTCCCGGGGTGTGTCGCCGGTGCGCAGCCCCACCCGGACGTCCGGGAAGGCCAGCCCCTCCGCGGAAAACTTCTCCCGGAGCTGAAGCAGCGGTTCGGTGAGGTTTTCCCGGATGTCCGTCGCCAGGGCCTTGAGGGGGGAAACGTAGAGGACCGCGAGTCCGCCGGTTTCCCATTCCCCCGCTGCGAGACGGCTCACGGCGGACAGAAACGCCGCGAGGGTCTTTCCGGTGCCGGTGGGGGCCGAGAGAAGAACGTGCTCCCCCGCGGCGATGGCCGGCCACGCTGTCTTCTGTATCCCCGTGGGTTCCCCGTAGCGCTCCCGGAACCACCGCGCCACCAGGGGATGGAACCCCTTCATTCCGTCGTGTTCCATGCACCGGAGGATCGCACATTTCGGCCAAAAAATCCCCCCCCGGGCGGGGGAACGGTCAGCCTTCCCTTGCCGGGAAACCGGGATAGGCGGCGTATCCCGCCCCGGATCCGCAGTTCCTGCAGGGCCGTCCGGGCGTCATCCTCGGAGAATCCCCGGAGGGCGCCGAAGCCGCGGGTTCCGGGGAGTTCCCGGGTTATGGAACGGAAATCCCGGGTGCCGCTCAGGATCAGGGCCGCCTCGTCCTCGGTGAAGCGGCGGCGGTTGCGGCGGACGAAGGCGATGGCTTCCCGTTCTCCGGGAGGCTCGAATACGGCCGTCCCGTCGCAGACGTCGCAGCCGGAACAGCCCGGGACCTCCCGTCCCAGCAGCGACAGAAGCCTGCGCCTGCGGCATTCCCGGGCGAGGCGGTAATCCAGCATCGCTGCGAAACGGGATCTCGCGGACGGGTCCCCTGTTTCATTCAGGCGGACCGAGTCCTCGGAGTTCCACAGCAGGACCGCCTCCGCCGGGAGTCCGTCACGACCCCCCCGGCCCGATTCCTGGAGATAGGCCTCCACGCTGCCGGGAACGTCCCGGTGGACCACCGTCCGGATGTCCGCCTTGTCTATCCCCAGGCCGTAGGCGCAGGTCGCGGCAAGGATGCCGGACCGGCTCGGGAAAAAGATTTTTTCGATCCGGGTTTTCTCGTCCTTTTCCAGCCCCGCGTGGTAAAAGAAAACATCCTTTTCCCGGAGCCGCAGGCGGAGTGCCCGGGCGGTGAGTTCCGCGCCCCCGCGGCTCCGGCAGAACACCACGGCAGGGCGGCGTTTCGCGTTTTCGGCGCCACCCAGAAGCAGAGCCAGGGCCGCGTCCTTAGCCAGCACGGGAAGGACCGCGTACCGGATGTTCGGCCGGTCCGGGTCGGCGGATACCAGGTTGGGTCCGGCGCCGCCGAACAGATGCGAAACGACCCTGTCCAGGACCTCCGGCGATGCGGTGGCCGTGAAGGCGGTGGTCACCTTCGGCCGGATGAGGGCGGCTGTTTCCCCGAGGGAGAGATACGCGGGACGGAAGGTCTCGCCCCATTCCGCGACGCAGTGCGCCTCGTCGACGACGAAATGCGCCACATCCAGGCCGGAAAGCCGGCGGCGGGTGTCAACCGCCGCGAGAGATTCCGGGTTCGTCAGGAGGACCCGGACCCGCCCTTCTCCGAGGTCCCGCCACAGCAGGTCCCGCTCTTCCCGCTTCTGCCCCCCCTTCAGGACGCGGCAGGGCAGGCCCGCTATCTGGAGCCGCCGCTCCTGGTCCGCCATCAGGGACAGAAGGGGATAGACCACCACGGTCAGGCCCGGCAGCAGGGCGGCGGGAAGCTGGAAACAGAGGGATTTGCCGCCCCCGGTGGGAAGGATGACGATCTGGTTACCCGGAGCCGTCTCCTCCTCCGCTGCGCCCAGGAAACCGCAGGCGGACAGGATGTTGTGGACCGCAAGGCGCTGGTACGGGAATAGATAGGAAACGCCGAAGTACGCCTTCGCCGCGTCGAGGATGGGATCGTTTCCGGACGTGAATGGTTCCATGCCCCAGAGTACGGCGGAATTGCGCGGCCCGCTTCGCTGTCCCGGAAAATACAGGATAAAAAGCCGCGCTCTTGTTTCCCGGCCGGTGCTCCGGTATATTTTCCCACGGAAGGACAGGATGAACGTTGCGGATGCGCTCAAAAAAAAGTTCGTCGTTCTCTACGAGGACGATAAAATCGCCGCCGTCGAAAAACCCCCGGGGCTCACGACGATCCCCGCTCCCGGCAAGGAGGGCAGGTCGCTGAACGAGATTCTCGCGGCTCTTCTCCGGGAGGCGGGGCTGCCCTATGGCCTCCGTCCCTGCCACCGGCTTGACGAGGAAACCTCGGGGGTCATCCTGTTCGCGAAGGGAAAGGCGGCCCGGAAGGCCGTGATGGATCTTTTCCGGGAACGGGAGATTCACAAGACCTACATAGCCTTCGTCCAGGGCTCGCCGGCCAGGGACGAGGGGTCCCTGACCCGATCGCTGGAGGGTCGGCCGGCGCGGACCGAGTACCGGGTTCTGGAGAGGAAAAAACTCTACGCCGTCGTGGAGGCCCGGCCCCTCACCGGGCGGAAGAACCAGATCCGCCTGCACTTCAAGGCCGCCGGCCATCCCCTGGTGGGGGAAACCCGGTTCGCGTTCCGCAGGGATTTCCCGCTGGCGGCCCGGCGGCTCATGCTTCACGCCGCCGAAATCGCCTTTACGGACCCGTGGACGGGAGAAGAGCGCCGCATCGCGTCCGGACTGCCGGAGGACATGCGGCGCTTTTTGTCGAAAAATCCGTGACGCCGGGTCAGAAGCTGTTCACGGGCTTCAGCTTGTTCTCCTCGACGATTTTCATCCCGTGGGCGATGTCCTCGACCTTGAAGATGACCACCGCCTTTTCCCGGGTCTTTTCCAGGGAAACGTAGAGATACTCGATGTTGACCTTGTTCGCCCGGAAGATGTCCATAACGTGGGCGAGCCCGCCGGGTTTGTCCTCAACCTCCACGGCCAGAACGTCGGTTTCCTTGGCGGTGAAACCCGCCTTGATCAGGGCGGCAAGGGCCGTGTCGGGCCGGTCCGCCACGATGCGCAGGATGCCGAAATCCGCGGTGTCGGCGATGGTCATGGCCCGGAGATTGACGCCTGCCCCCGCGAGGATCTTCGTGACCTCCGCGAGGCGGCCGGACACGTTTTCCAGGAATATGGATATCTGCTTGATTATCATGCGGCCCTCCTTACATCTTTCTTTTGTCGATGACCCGTTTCGCTTTTCCGATGCTGCGCTCGATGGTTTTCGGCTCCACCAGCTTAATCCGGGCGCTCACGCCGAGTTTCGATTTGATTTCGGTTTCGATCTTATCCTTCAGAACCTCGAGACCCCGGGTCTCGTCGGTGAAGAACTTCTGCTGGACCTCGACCATGATTTCCATTTCGTCCAGGTGGGAGGCTCCCCGTTCCAGGATGATCTGGTAATGCGGGTCCGTTCCCTCGATCGCGATGAGGACCTGCTCGATCTGGGACGGGAAGACGTTGACGCCCCGGATGATCATCATGTCGTCGGTCCGGCCGAAGAGGCGGTGCATCTTGACCGTGGTCCTTCCGCAGGGGCACTCCCCGCCGAAAAGGAAGGTGATGTCCCGGGTCCGGTAGCGGAGCAGGGGAGTGCCCTCCTTGACGATGGTGGTGAAGACGAGCTCCCCCTTTTCTCCTTCCGGGAGGACCCTGCCGGTGACGGGATCGATGATCTCGGGGTAGAAGAGGTCCTCGTTGACGTGGAGGCCGTCCTGGACCTCGCATTCCGCCGAGACTCCGGGCCCCGTTATCTCGGTGAGACCGTAGATGTCGTACGCCGCGAGCCCGAGCTTCTCCTCGATCTCCTTCCGCATGTTCTCGCTCCAGGGTTCGGCGCCGAAACACCCGGCCCGGATCTTGAGCTTCCGGATGTCCACGCCTTCGTCCTTCGCGGCTTCGGCGAGGAACAGGGCGTAGGAGGGAGTGCAGGTCAGGATCGTGGTGTGGAAGTCCCGCATCACCAGGATCTGCTTCTGGGTGTTGCCGCTGGACATGGGGATGATGTTCGCCCCGATGGCCTTCGCCCCGTAGTGCACGCCAAGGCC
>CAZGUL010000192.1:3156-6158 GCA_964529055.1 uncultured Spirochaetaceae bacterium | reverse complement strand
TCCGGCCTGTAAAAAAAAGCCGTCTTCGGGGAAGACGGCTTTTTTCATGCGCCGGGAACCACCCGGCGGCACGGGAACGGACGAGATCAGCGGATCTTGGTGACCTTGAAATCGTCGAAGGAGATGCCGACCCGGTTGGTCCGGAACGCCACGTAGCCTCCCCGGAGATGCGCCGGGTCCAGCGTGAAATAGTAGTAATAGTCCTCGACGGTGGGATCGTAGACCCGGACTTCGCCGTCGTTGGTGTTGACGATCATCCTGATCGGCAGGTCGTAGGCCAGATAGTCCAGGTTTGCCGTGACGACCTCTTCCGGAAGGATTTCCACGTTGTAGTCCTTCATCAGGTTCATCCGGGAATTGGATTCGCTCTTGTAGACCTGCGCCCGGAGGCCGTAAAACTCGGAGTCCTTCGGGACCGTGGTGTCCAGGTTGAACCAGAGCAGGTACGAGCGTCCGTTGCCCCAGGCCATGGAGGGGGCGGGTTTGTCGATGCCGATGTGGATGCCGAAGCCGCCGTGGAATTTGCCCATCGCGGCGTCCTTGAGGTCCTTGTAGCCGCCTTCGATGTATTTGGCGGTGAACTCGAGCTGATAGACGCCGGACTGGGGAACCGGCCGGCTGATCTGGGCAAGACCCGTCTTCAGATTCGACTGGGTCAACTCTCCGTCCGCCTTCCACGAACCGTAGGCCGGTTTCCAGGCTCCCAGCGCGGCGAAGTCGTCCGCCACCGTCTGGGCGAATACCGGAACGCCCGCGGCGACGCAGAGCGCTATCAGGGTTATCGCGAGTTTCTTCATTTCCTATCCTCCTGAGATACGCCGATAATTTTTTTTGCCCCGCCGTGACGGGGGCTTCTACCATCATAAGGCCGTTTCGCCAAGTTCTCAACAAAAAAATTCATTGATTTTCGTAGGTCTGGGTTTCCTGAAATTTGTACGAAAGCTCGATTCCGACCTTCCGGAACATTTCCTCCGACTCCTCCGCCGCGTGATACCGCCTTTCCGCGACGACCCTCCTGATCCCGCAGTTGATGATCAGCATCGCGCAGGTCCTGCAGGGGGTCATCCTGCAATACAGGGTGGCGCCTTCCAGCGCGATCCCGTAGCGGGCCGCCTGGCAGATGGCGTTCTGCTCCGCGTGGACGGTGCGGGTGCAGTGCTGGGTGACATGGCCGTCCTCGTGGACGACTTTCTTCATCTGGTGTCCCGCCTCGTCGCAGTGGGGAAGCCCGGCCGGTGAGCCGACGTAGCCGGTGACGAGGATGGACTTGTTCCGCACGATGACGCAGCCGCTCCGTCCCCGGTCGCAGGTCGCCCGGCTCGCCGCCGCGTCGGCTATCTGCAGGAAGTAATCGTCCCACGAGGGTCGCTCGTGTTTTATGGCGGTGTTCCCTGTATCCATGGAGACATTGTACGGCCGGAAGCCGGAAAAAGCAACAAAGAGCCGTTCCGGGGTCCCCCGCGGATTGCCGAGGCCCCCTTTTCCTTCTATAATGCGCACCATGCGCCAGTTTACGATTTCCCGCCTTCCCGAGCTTCTGTTCGGGGAAGGCCGCCTGTTCGAGCTTCCGACGGTCCTGAAAAAAATGCGTGTCCGTTCCGCCGCCCTCGTTACCGGAGGGAAGTCCTTCCGGGGATCGGAGGAGCGGGAGAGGCTCCTGCGGGAGTTCACGGCCGCCGGCATCGACGTCGCCGAATTTCCGGTGAGCGGGGAGCCGTCTCCGGAGATCGTCGACGCCGTCTCGGCGGAGCTCCGCGGCCCGTCGGGCCCCCGGGTGGACGGCGTCGCCGCGGTCGGAGGCGGCAGCGCCATCGACGCGGCGAAGGCCGTCTCCGCGATGCTGACCATGGACGGCTCCATCGCGGACTACCTGGAAGGCGTGGGCTCCCGGAAACCCCCGGGGACCCGTCTGCCCCTCGTCGCGGCGCCCACCACCGCCGGCACCGGCACGGAGGCGACGAAGAACGCCGTCATCAGCCGGGTCGGCCCGGAGGGTTTCAAGAAGTCCCTGCGGCACGACAATTACGCGCCGGACGCGGCGATCGTCGACCCGCTGCCGGCGCTCTCCTGCCCCCGGGAGGTCACCGCCGCGTCGGGCCTGGACGCCATCACCCAGCTTCTGGAGGCGTACACGTCGAGCCGGTCGACGCCCTTCACCGACGCGGTCGCCCTGGACGCTCTCGGGACGGCGGGCCGGGCCTTCCCGCGGGTCCTCGATGACGGCGGCGACCGGGAGGCCCGGGCCGGCATGGCCTACGCGGCCTGGATTTCCGGTGTCTGCCTGGCCCATGCGGGCCTCGGTGTCGTGCACGGCATAGCTTCGCCGCTGGGCGGCATGTACCGGGTTCCCCACGGGGTCGTCTGCGGCACCCTGGTCGCGGAAGCGAGCCGGTACACCATAGCCCGGGCGATGCGGATCGATGACGATTCGGAAAATTCGGTCCTCAGGAGGTACGCCCGGGCCGGCCTGGCCCTGTCCGGCAGGGACGCGGGAAGCGACAACGGCAACGCGGCCCTTCTCGTCTCGACGCTGGAGAGCCTGGTGGAAAAGGCGGGCCTCCCCCGGCTCGGCGCCTGCGGCGTCACCGAAGACGGAGCCCGGAGTATCGCGGAAAAAACCGACGCCAAAAGCCATCCGATACCGCTTTCCTCCGGGGATGTTTTTGCCATCATCCGCGGGAGGCTGTGATGACCGCGCCGGCGAAAGCGTCCCTGGCCCTGGTGGGCTGCGCCGCCCTGTGGAGCACCTCGGGGATTTTCATCAAATCCATCGCGTGGAACCCCCTGGCCATCGCGGGGCTCCGGAGCCTCATCGGCGGAATCGTCATCCTCGTTTATCTCCGCCGGCCCCTGTTCACCTTTTCCTTTCCCCAGATCGCGGCGGCGGTGGCGAATTCGGTCACGATGATGATGTTCGTTTCCGCCACGAAGCTCACGACGGCGGCCAACGCGATTCTGCTCCAGTACTCGGCGCCCATCTTCGTGGCCGTTCTCGGCTGGGC
>CAZGUL010000192.1:0-3146 GCA_964529055.1 uncultured Spirochaetaceae bacterium | reverse complement strand
TGAAGGAGAAGCCCCGGTGGGAGCACTGGACGGGCCTGGTCCTCATCGTCGCGGGGATCGGCATCTTCTTCCTCGACGAGGTCTCCCCGGGAAACCGGCTCGGCAACCTCATCGCCGTGGCCAGCGGGCTGACCTTCGCCTTTTACCCGATTTTCATGCGGATGCAGAAGGACGGCTCCCCCGCGGAATCGATCCTGCTGTCCCACCTCCTGACCTTCCTCGTGTCGATCCCGTTCCTCTTCACCGCCCCAGAGAAATTCGGCCTTCCCGGGCTGGGAGCCCTCCTGTTTCTCGGAGTCTTTCAGATCGGCTTTTCGTCGCTTCTTTTTTCCCACGGCATCAAGCACGTTCCGGCGGTCCAGACGATGCTGATCGCCGGGCTGGAGCCGGTGCTGAACCCGATCTGGGTTTTCCTTTTCATCGGGGAAACGCCGTCCCGGAACGCGCTGATCGGCGGCCTCCTCATCGTCGTCGCCGTGACCTTCTCGTCCGTCGTCACCACCCGGCGGAGTCTGAGACGGCCGTGATCCTCGCGGTCTGCCTCAACCCCACGCTGCAGAAGACCCTCGTTTTTCCCTCACTCCGGGAAGGCGAGGTCAACCGCAGCGCCGCTCATTATCTGGACGCGTCGGGCAAGGGCGTCAACGTCGCCCGGGTGCTCGCCGGGCTCGGCCGCGATGCGGTCCATCTGACCCACTCGGGCGGACGCAACCGGGACCTTTTCCTCTCCCTCGCGGCCGCGGACGGGGTGCGGATAAGCGGGCCCGACTCGGGCTCGGAAATCCGTTTCTGCTATACCCTGGTGAACCGGGAAAACGGAACCGCCACGGAAATTGTCGAGGAGTCCCCGCCCGTCGGGGCCGGCGTCGGGGACCGGGTGCGGAAGGACTACATGCGTCTGGTGCCCGGCTGCGGCCTGGTCGTCATTTCCGGCACGAAGGCGCCGGGGTACCCGGACGCCCTGTACCCGGATTTCGTCCGTACCGCGAAGGAGGCGGGAAAGAGGGTCCTGCTCGACCTTCGGGGCGGGGACCTCCGGCGCTGCCTCGATCATGGACCGGACATCATAAAGCCGAATTTTGCGGAATTCGCGGCGACTTTCGTCACCGGCGGCAAAATGGGCGGGGAAACGGACGCAGGTCCGGACCTGATAAAAAGGGTGGAGGAGGAGGCGGCGGCAGTGTCCCGGCGTGGAACCGCCGTAATCCTGACCCGGGGGCACCTTCCCGCGCTCTGCGCGCTGGGCGGCGAGGTTTTTTATTCCCCGGCGGAAAAGGTTCAAGCGGTGAACACCGTCGGCTGCGGCGATGCCTTCGCCGCGGGTTTCGCCGCCGCCTGGGAGGAGGCGGGCCTGCCCGCCGCGGGTACGGGGGAATTCTCCCGGATCTTCGACGCCGCGGTCGGGGCGGGCCACCGGGCGGCAGCCGCGAACGCGGCGATCCTGCGCCCGGGGCGGATCAGGTAAGCCGGCCTACTTTTTCGCGGCCGGCTTCTTTCCGGAGGCCGTTTTCTTAGCCGCGGCCGATTTCCCCGCAGCCGGCCTTTTCGCCGGGGTCCCGGCTTTGCCCGATTCGAGCGTGATGGTTTTTGTCGGCTGGTTGCACACTTCGTCCGGGCCGTAGTACTGGATGGCCCCGGGATACAGGAAGCTCGTTTCCACGGCCCATGTATTCCGTTTCGCGGCGAATGCCTTGAAGGGCTTGCCGTCCAGCTCCACCAGGGCCTTCCTGATGACGGGTTTCCTGCTGCCGTGGCGCTGCTCCAGGTTCATCATCATCGTCAGCGGGACGCCGCCGGCGGTCCATTCCTTCGCGGGCCGCGCCAGGTTCCGGACCGAGGAGATGTAGCCGGTCATGCCGTTGGCGATGAGCAGAAACGCGGTGAAGCCCAGGCTGTAGCAGTAGTCGGCGTCGAAGTTCGACGGGAAAGCGCAGCGGCCTTCGTAACCGAGGAAGTGGTTCTGGGTGCTGAAGGACCCTTTGTACGTCCCCCCGGCCTTCATTTTTTTCAGCCGCGTCTCCGTCATCTGGATGAGCAGCTTTTCCGTCTCGATCCGGGAAACCTGCACGTTGCCGTGGGGGTCCCTGTCCATCAGGAGCTGGAGCCGGATGTCCCGGGGCAGGGAATCGAAGACGGCCGAAGAGTCGGCGGGAAGTCTCCGGGTCACGAAATCGAGCCCGGCGTCCGGGGACTTAAGGGTGGAGAACTCCGCCGCCTTGTGGGCCATCAAGTCGCTGAGCTCCGCGATGAGTTTCTTCATTTCCGGGATGAATTCGACAAGCCCTTCCGGTACCAGAACGATGCCGAAGTTCTCGCCCTTTTCGGCCCGCTTCGCGATGACGCCGCAGATGTCGTCCACGACCTGTCCGAGGGTCTGACCCTTCTTTTCAACTTCCTCGGAAATCAGCGCGATGTTCGGCCGGGTCTGCAGGGCGCATTCCAGGCAGATGTGGCTCGCCGCGCGGCCCATCAGCTTGATGAAGTGCCAGTATTTTTTCGCCGAGTTCGCGTCCCGGGCGATGTTGCCGATGAGCTCGGAGTAGGTCTTCACCGCGGTGTCGAAACCGAAGGATGTTTCGATGTACTCGTTCTTCAGGTCCCCGTCGATGGTTTTCGGCACGCCGATGACCGCGATGTCCGAACCCCGGGACGCGAAGAACTCCGCCAGAAGGGCGGCGTTGGTGTTGGAATCGTCGCCGCCGATGACCACGACGGCCCTGAGTCTGCGCTTTTTCGCCGTCGCCAGGGTCTGCTCGAACTGCTCCGGGGTCTCGATCTTCGTGCGGCCGGAGCCGATGATGTCGAAGCCGCCGGTGTTGCGGTACGCGTCCATCGTTTTCGCGGTGATCTCCACGGCCCTGTCCTTGATGATCCCCGACGGGCCCCCCAGGAATCCGAAAAGCTTGGAGCCCGGGTTTCCCTTCTTGATGCCGTCGAAAAGGCCGGCGATGACGTTGTGGCCGCCCGGCGCCTGACCGCCGGACAGGATCACTCCGACGTTGATCTTCTTCGAAACCGCCGGGTTCTTCCCGGGGACAAAGGACGCGATGGGGCGGCCGTAGGTGTGTTTGAATATTTCCTTCAGTTCCCGGCGGTCCGCCACCGACTCGGTGGGCCGGCCGAGCTCGGCTTTGATGGAAGCAACC
>CAZGUL010000191.1:1705-6168 GCA_964529055.1 uncultured Spirochaetaceae bacterium | reverse complement strand
TTGGCCCCGCCCTTCGGAGCGAGACGGAGGCCGAACTGGCTCCGCGCGTCCGCCGCGTCCACCAGGTAGTCGGACTGGAATGCCACCTGCAGGTCGAGCCCGATGGTGGAATTGACATACTCCTCCACCTGGGTGGAAATCCCCACGATCTTGTCGTAGAGCCGGTCGTCGTTGACGAGCTTGCCGACGTTCCCCTCGCCGGAGTTTATCTTCGCGGTGACGCTCCGGACGTCGTCCAGGGCGGCGTTCAGTTTGGCCATGCCGTCACGCATCCCGGCCAGGGTATCCGAAAGGCCCTGGTCGTTCTCCGCCAGCAGACGGTCTATCCGTTCCGTGATGGCAGCGGTGTTCTTGAGGATCGCCGAGAGCCGGTCGATGTCCTCCCCGGAACTCCGGCTCAGGCGGTCCGTTATTACGGCGACGTCTTCGAGGGCGGAGGCGAGGATGACCAGGTTTTTCTCCACCAGCACGGACGTGGTTTTCGTCATGTCCCGCGCCGTCGCGAGGATTTCCTTCAGCGTGTTGTACCCGCCGTCCTCGGACAGGAATTTGCGCAGCTCGCTCATCAGCAGTGCGGCCTCCGTGGCGGCGTTCGCCGCGCCGACGAAGGTTTCGTCCATCATGTTGGCGCTGTCCGAATTCCGGATCATGCCGCCGGCGCGGAGCGGGTTCTCCTGCCTCACGCCGGGATGGATCGCCAGCGCGGACACCCCGAGCATGGACTCGATGGACTTGACGATCCGCGCGTCCTCATAGAGCTCCACGTCGGAGGAAAGCTCCAGGGTCAGCTTCGCCTTGCCTCCGGAAAGCGTGATGGACCTTACCTTTCCCACGTTGACGCCGGCCATCCGGATGTTCGTGTCCACGAATATGCCGCTTGCGTCTTCCATCAGCACGTCCACGGTATACGTTTCTTTCGCCACGATCCTGTCGGCGGTGCGCATCATGTAGACCACCGTACCCGCAGCCGTGATGAGGAAAAACAAGCCTATTTTCACCAGCCTGGACATCATGTCTCCGTCTCTTCCCTGCAATCCAGATTCAGATCGGTGAAGGAATTCTCCAGGAACTTCCTCAGCACCGGATGCTCGGCCCGGGCGACTTCCTCCGGGGTTCCGGCGGCCTGTATCGCCCCGTCGGCCAGGAACCCGATCTTGTCGGCTATGTTGAAGGTGCCGATGATGTCGTGGCTGATCACGATGCAGGTGATGCCGATCTCCTCGTTGACCCTCTTGATGAGGGCGTTGATGCTCTCGCTCAGCACCGGATCCAGGCCCGTCGTGGGTTCGTCGAACAGAAGGATGGCCGGTTCCACCGCCAGGGTCCGGGCCACGCCGACCCTTTTCCGCATGCCGCCGGACAGCTCGGAGGGGTATTTTTCCTCGATGCCCGGCAGGTCGATCCATTCGAGCTTTTCGCCGACGATTTTGCGCATCGCCTTCCTGTCCTTCATGCCCAGGACTTCCCGGAGCGGAAAGGCGATGTTCTCGGCCACGGTCATGGAATCGAAGAGCGCCGCGTCCTGGAACGCGTAGCCGAACTTTCTGCGGACCACACGCTTCTCCCTTTCCCCGAGACCGGTCATGTCCTCCCCGTCCACGACGATGGAACCCGCGTCGGGGGTCATGATGCCGATGATGGTCTTGAAAAGAACACTTTTTCCCGTCCCGCTCTGTCCGATGATGGACGTGATCTTTCCCCGGGGGAAGTCGATGTTGACCCCCTGGAGCACCCTCACGGGGCCGAATGACTTGTCCAGGTTCCGGACGGAAACGATTGTATCCATATCTGCCTTAATAATACAACACCTTTATCATGATGTCCGACATGACGTAGTCCGCGATCAGGATGCCCACCGACGAGGACACGACGGCCCGGGTGGCCGCGTCGCCGACCCCCTTCGAGCCCCCCTTCGCGTTGTAGCCGTAGAAACAGCAGATCAGGCTCACCATGAATCCCATGACCGCCGCCTTGATGAAACCGGAGGTGATGTCCGTGGGATTCACGTAGGAGTAGAGCTGATCGAGAAACGCGGCCTCCTCCACCTTCCGGACCATGACGGAAATGAAGAAACTGCCCAGGACGCCCACGATGTTCGCGATGCCCGTCAGGACGGGAAAGGCCACCACGCAGGAGATCATCCGCGGCACCACCAGGTACTGGATGGGATTCACCGACATGGTTTCCATCGCGTCGATCTGCTCGGAAGACCGCATCGTGCCGAGTTCGGCGGTCATTGCGGAACCGTTCTTCGCGATCAGCATCAGCGCGGTGACCACCGGTGCCAGCTCCCGGGTCATAGTCTTGGCCACCGCCGCGCCGGACAGGATCTCCGCCCGGAACATGGCGAGGAAGGTGCCGAGTTGAAGGGAAAAAATCATGCCGATGGACAGGCTGGAAAGCAGGATGATGGGCACCGACATGACGCCGATCCTCTCGAGCTGTTCGGCCACCAGGTGGAAACGGAAAGGCCGCCGGACCGTCCATTTCATGACGTCCGCCAGGAACAGCGTAAAAAGTCCGAGCTTTTCCAGCGATTCCCGTGATGCCTTCAGCAGTCTGCTTTCATATTTCATGACGTATGCCGCCTTCGATAATAGGGATTGCGGCCCTTTCCGTCAAGAAAGGCCCCGCCGACGGGGATACCGGCCGCCGCGCTCTTGGCTATATGCTCCGCGGAGGGTATAATTTCCCGCGAAAAAGGGGTTTTTCATGTCACGCGCAATTTTTCTCGCGGTCGCGGCGGCCTGCCTCCTGTTGTCCTGTTCGGGCAGGAACGACGCCGGCGCCGCCGAATTCAGGAGCATGGAGCAGATTCACGCCGAGGAAGGGGTTCCCGTCCGGGTCCGTGAAATCGTCCGGGAGCCGTTTTCCGCGGTCCTGAAATACCCGGCCGTCCTGCGGGCCCGCTCGGAGTCCGCCGCGTCCGCCGGGCTCGACGACGTGGTCCGGCGGGTCAACCATTCCGTCGGGGATTACGTCGAGAAGGACGCCGTCGTCCTCTCCTTCTCCCCGGACAATCCGGCGTACCGGCAGGCGCGGGCGGCCTTCGAGAACGCGGAGGCGGCCTTCCGGCGGAGCGAGAGTCTCTTCGCCGACAACGGCGTTTCCCGGCAGACCTACGACAACGCCAGGGCCCAGTACGAAACCGCCCTTGCCGTCTACACGGCCGCCGACGACATGATCAACGTCAAGGCGCCGATTTCCGGCCACCTGACGAGGCTCAACGTCGGGGAAACCAGCAACGTGGAAGCAGGCGACCCCCTCTTCACCGTTTCGAATCTGGACCTGATGGAAGCCCGGATGTGGGTGTCCGCCGCCGAGATCGGCCGGATAAAGCGGGGGCAGGCCGCGGAGGCGGAATGGCTGGGCCGCAGGGTGCCGGGAAGGGTGACCCGGGTCAACATGATCATGGACACCGACAGAAAAGCCTTCCTCGTCATCGCCGATTTCGGAAATCCCGGAAAAATCCTCACCAGCGGTCTCACCGTCGACGTTTCCGTGGAAACCTACCGGAACGACAGGGCCGTCGTCGTAAGCCGGAAGGAAATCCTGCGGGAAGGCGGCGGCTACCACGCCTTCGTCGCGAAGGACGGCATCGCCCGGAGAATGAACCTGGATACCGGCGAAGAGAGGGGTTTCCTGCTGGAGGTCGAAAAAGGACTCGAACCGGGGGACATCCTGATCGTCGAAGGCGCCCACCTCGTGGACGAGGGCGCGAAGATCAGGATCGTCCGGTAGCGCGGAGGAAGCCCGTATGTTCATCTCCGATCTCTCGATAAAACGGCCCGTCCTCGTCACGATGGGCCTTCTCGTTTTCGTGCTGTTCGGGATCCTGGCCTACACGACGATCCCCATCGTCCTTATTCCGGACATCAAGATTCCCTACGTGATGATCCAGACCGTGTATCCCGGGGCGGGGCCCCTGGTGGTGGAGTCCCAGATAACGAAGAAAATCGAGGACGAAATCTCCACTCTGGGCGAGCTGGACAAGATCATCTCCTACTCCATGGAAGGCATCTCGTTCATCCAGGTTGCCTTCAAACTCGGGAAGGACGAGAACGTGGCAGTCCAGGAGGTCAAGGACAAGGTCGATCCGATCCTGGCCGCCCTGCCCTCGGGGGCGGAAAAACCCTCCATCTCGAAGCTGGACTTCAATAGCTTCATGCCCGTCATGAGCATCGTCATGGAGGGCAACATGGAGCCCACGGAGCTCTACACGCTGGCCTCCACGGTGGCCCGGGAAAGGATCGCCCAGGTTGAGGGCGTCGGCCAGGTGGACATAACCGGGGGCCGGGAGCGGGAAATCCGGGTGGAGTTCGACCGGCGCACCGTCTTCGAGCACAACCTGTCCCTCGCCGCGGTGGCCGGAATCCTGCAGGCCGCGAACCTGGACATGCCGGGCGGAAGCTTTCAGCAGGGCGGGCAGGAAGAAGCCGATTTTGTAGACATCTCCGCCATTG
>CAZGUL010000191.1:0-1695 GCA_964529055.1 uncultured Spirochaetaceae bacterium | reverse complement strand
CAGGGCGGGCAGGACATCACCGGGCGCCTTTCCGGCGAATTCGCCGGCGTCGACGACATCAGGGACCTGGACATCCCCACGGCCTCCGGGATCCGCAAGCTCCGTGAACTCGCCGCGGTGCGGGATTCCGGCAAGGACGTCCGTCAGCGGACAACCCTCTTCGACCGGAGGACGGACTCCCGGAAGGAGGACGTCCTGGTCCTCCAGGTGATCAAGATTCCGTCGGGCAACACGGTGGAGATCGTCGACGAGGTCACGAAGCGGCTGCCGAAAATCGAAAGCGAGCTCGGCGGGCGGGTCAGCCTGAAGGTGGTCGGGGAGGATGCCACCTTCGTACGGGATTCGGTGAACGACACGATGACCAACATCCTGCTGGGCATCCTGCTCACCGGGCTCATCCTGCTTTTCTTCCTTCACGACTTCAGGTCCACCTTCATCGTCGCGGTTGCCATGCCCTACTCGATCGTCGCGACCTTCATGATCATGAAGGCCATGGGCATCTCGTTCAACATTCTCTCGCTGATGGGCCTGTCCACATCCACGGGGATCCTGGTGGCGAACTCGGTGGTGGTGCTGGAAAACGTCTTCCGCCACAAGGAACTCGGTCACGACCGGGTCCGGTCCGCGGCGGGGGGCACGGCCGAGGTCGCCGTCGCCGTCATCGCGTCGACCCTGACGAACATCGCCGTGTTCCTCCCGCTGGCCAACATGGCGGGCATGATGGGGGTGGTCCTCGGGAACTTCGCGTACACCGTGGTCATCGCGACGGTGTTCTCCATCGTCGTGTCCTTCACGCTGACGCCGATGCTGGCGTCCCGGATTCTGCCGGAAAAGGTGGCGAAGGAGCTGTGGATCAGCCGCGGACTGGAGGCGATGTTCAAGTCCTGGGAACGGGGTTACAAGGCGCTCCTGAAGCTGGCGCTTCACAGCCGCGCCGGAAGCTTCGTCGTCCTCCTGGTCACCGCCGCCGTTCTGGCCGCGACGGTGTATTGGGGCCGCGGCCTGCAGTTCGAGATGATGCCCATGTCCGACGGCGGCCGGATCAACGTGACCGTGGAGCTGCCCCAGGGCGCGGACCTGGGGGAAACGGCCGGGATCCTCCAGGTCCTGGAAGACCGGGCCCGGAGCTATCCGGAAGTGAAGACCATAATCACGAACATGGGGCAGATATCCTTCCTGGACAGGGAGGTCAACCTTGCGGTCATGGACATCGCCCTTGTGGGAAAAGCCGAACGCCGGCGGAACCACAACCGGATATCGGCGGACATGACCCGCAGTTTCTCGGACATCCCGAACGCGACCATCCGGGTTTCCCCCGTCTCGGAAACCGGCGGGGCCGGCGAGGCGCCCATTGATTTTTACCTCCGGGGACCGGACTTCGACAGGCTCCAGGTTTTCGCGGGGGCCCTGATGGCGGAGCTCAGGAAGATCCCCGGCCTTATGAACCTGAACACGTCCAGCCGCCCGGGCAAGCCGGAGATAACCCTTGTCCCGGACAGGAAGCGCGTCTCCGAGGAAGGCATCTCCATCCAGGAGCTCGCCGTGTCGCTCCGGGCGGCCGTCGAGGGGCTTGTGACGACCACCTTCAAGCAGGCGGGAAACGAATACGACCTGCGGGTGGTCCTGAAGGACGAGACCCTGAAGACCTTCGAGGACCTGAAAAACATTCCCGTCGCGACGCCGAACGGCACCCGG
>CAZGUL010000190.1:0-6182 GCA_964529055.1 uncultured Spirochaetaceae bacterium | reverse complement strand
GTCTTTCTCGACGGGGACCTGCACACCTCCACGAAGGCGGTGGTTTTCAAGGAAAAATATCCGTCCCGCTTCTACCAGTTCGGGATAGCGGAACAGAACCTCTTCGGGGCGGCGGCGGGCCTTGCCATCGAGGGCTTCGTCCCGATGCCGTCCACCTTCGCCTCCTTCGCCGCCCGCCGGGCCCTGGATCAGATCGCCATCTCCATCGCCTACCCGGCGCTGAACGTCAAAATCCCCGGCTCCTACGCGGGGGTCCCGACCAGCAGGGCGGGGGCATCCCACAACTGCGTGGAGGACATCGCGGTGATGCGCGCCCTGCCCAACATGAAGGTCGCCGATCCCGGCTCCTGCCGGGACCTGGAATCGGTGATGTGCTGCGCCGCGGACACGCCCGGCCCCGTGTACTTCCGGGTGGCCCGCTACGCGGTCCCCGAGTTTCTGCCGGAAAACTACGAGTTCCGCTGGGGCAAGGGAACGACCGTCCGGGAAGGCGAGGACATCAGCCTCTTCGGTACGGGAATCATGACCCTGTTCTGCCTCCTCGCGGCGGACATGCTGGCGAAGGACGGCATCAGGGCGGAAGTCCTTCACATGCCGTCGATAAAGCCCTTCGACGACGCTCTGGCGGAGGCTTCGGTCCGCAAGACCGGCTGCGCGCTGACCGCGGAGAACGCCGGCGTCGTCGGCGGTTTCGGGGCGGCGGTGCTGGAAAGCCTGTCGGAGCGGTTCCCCGTTCCGCTCCTCCGGATCGGCGTTCCCGACGCCTTCGTCGAATCCGGCGGGACCGACGAGCTTTTCACGATCCACGGCATGCGGCCCGCGGACATCGCGGCCGCGGCCGCCGCCCTGGTCCGGAAGGTGAAGCCCCGGCGGAAAGGGGGCGCGGCATGATTCCCGCCGGCATCGATCCCGCGGCTCTTTTCGGCGCGTACATGAAGGTCACGGGGGTGCCTTCCTTAAGCTTTCCGGAAACCGGCGACCCCCGCCTCCGGGGAAAGAAGCTCGGTGTCGTCAACGGCAGCTCCTGGACCAGCCTCTGGTCCTCCTGGTTCGGCAGGCAGGCCCTGCCGGAAGTCAAGCTCGTCCAGGTCGGCAACGAGGGGGTCCAGCTCAACTTCATGGGGGCCCATCACAGGGGCGAGCCCTGTCCGCCGCGGATCAACATCGACCTCTTCCGCCGGTACGCGGAAGATCTGGTGGATCTTTACGCCGTCGACGCGGTGATCATCACCTGCTCGACCATGAACCGGAGCGCCGGGGCGGTCCGGGAGACGCTGAAGCCCCGGGGCGTGCCGGTGGTGCAGATCGACGAGGCGATGATGGAGGAGGCGGTGGCCCGGGGAGGGCGTATCCTGGTGGTGGCGACCCACGGTCCGACGGTGAAGAGCACCCAGGACCTTCTGCGGGAAACCGCGGCCCGGATGGGCAAGACCGTCGATTTCGCCGGCGCCACCGTGGAGGAAGCCTTCGAACTTCTCGGAGCGGGTGACATCGCGGGGCACAACCGGGTCGTGGCCAACGCGATACGGCGGGCCGTCGGGGACGGAGGACAATCCGCCGGGGGCGCCGCCCCGGGAATCAGGACCATCGTGCTGGCCCAGCTTTCCATGTCGGTGTTCAAGTTCACGTGGCCCGACGGGGCCGCGGAGCGGGAATTCGGCGCCCCGGTGCTGACCAGCGGGGAGACGGGCTTCCGCCGAGCCCGGGAGGTCCTTCTCGCCGGGGGACGGAGGACGTAAGGAGCGGGATGCCGCCGGGGAGATTCCCGGCGGATTCGATAAAAAGTTCGATTAATTCGAAGGAGGAAACATGAAACGTTTCGTGTGCGCCGCTCTGGCGCTCTGCGTGCTGCTGCCCGCGGTCCTGTGGGCAGGCGGAGGGGCGGAAAAGAAAGCCGAAGCGCCCGCGGCGGGGCCGGTGAAGATTCTCTGGTGGAGCCACTGGGCCAACGAGGGGTCGAAGCGCGAGGTCGTGGAAACCATCAAAAAAGACTACATGGCCGCGAATCCTAACGTCCAGATCGAACTGGTCTGGTGGGACAAGAATCCCCTGCAGGAGGCATGGAAGGTCGCCATGACCGCGGGCTCGGGCATTCCGGACATCGTGACGGACCCGGCGGAGAACACGCTGACCCAGCTGAAGGCCGGCTGGTTCTCGACCCTGGGAAACGATTTCCCGTGGCAGAACTTCAAGGAAGGGGCGAAGGAAGCGGCCCGGTTCGGGGACGTTCCCGGGGAATTCAAGTACAACATCGGACAGAGCATCAACATGATCTTCTACAACAAGGAGATCTTCAGGGAACTGGGCATCAAGGTCCCGGCGGATTACACGCTGACCCAGGCCGAGTGGCTGGACATGACGAAGAAGGCGAAGGCCGCGGGGTACGCGGGCATCGCGAACGCGGCGGGAAACCGGCCGTACACGGCGGCCCTGCACACCTACTTTTCCCTCTTCAGCCGGGTGGGCGGAGAGGAGGCCTTCAAGTACATCAACGGCCTGAAATCCTGGAACACCCCCGAGGCGCGGCAGGTCCTCGAGTGGTCCGCCGCCCTGCGTGACGCGGGTTTCTGGCCCGGAACGCTGGCCACGATGACCATCGACGAATTCCACATCTACTTCCACACCCAGAAAAAGGCCGCAACCCTCTGGATACCGTCCTGGTACACCGGGCGGGCCTTCAAACCGGAGAAGGAAGGCGGACAGTCGCCGGACTTCAAGTTCGGCATGCTCCGCTACCCGAAGATGGACGGCGGTGTCGCCCACGACAGGATCATCGGCGGCTACGAGTCCGGCTACATGATTTCCGCCGGGACGAAGAGGCTCGACACGGCCCGCGACATCATGCGCTTCGCGTCCCGGCCGCGCTACGGCGCCCTGTGGGAAATGCTGACCGACAGCCCCTCGTGCATCAAGTACACGGAGAAGGACATTCCCCAGGGGCTTCCGCCGAGCAAATGGAAGTGGTACCACGAGGAGATCGCGAAGGTGTACGGTCCCCTGAAGATGGAAACCGTGGAGCTTCTCGCGCCTCCGGTGCGGAGCGGCGAATTCGCCGACGCGGCGAAGAGCGTTCTGAACGAAGGCCTTCCGCTGAAGCTTCTCACCGTGGACGAGGCGATCAAAAAGCTCGACGCGGCGGTGAAAAAATAGGATACTTTCGGAGCGGGCGCCCCCCTGCGGGGGCCCCGCACCGTCCGGGGGGGACATGACGGAGAAAAGGTTTTCCGCGAAGCCCGTAGGGGCCATCATCATTTTCATCGCGCCGGTCATGTTGTACTACGCCGCGTTCATCCTGTATCCCATCGGGGCGACGGTGGCCAACTCCTTTCTGTCCATGACTCCCCGCATGGGACGGCTCGTCACCCGGTTCGTCGGACTGGCCAACTACAAGGCCCTGTTCTCCGACGAAATATTTCTGACCTCCGTGAAAAACACGGCGATATGGGCCACCGTAGGGCCCGTCCTGGAAATGCTCGTCGCCGTGGTCCTGGCCTTCATCCTGTACTTCAAGGTGCCGTTCCACCGCTTTTACCGGGTGGCCTGGTTCTCGCCGATCCTCGTCACCGGGGTCATCGTCGGCATCGTCTTCAAGTGGATCTTCAACCTGGACTGGGGGCTCCTGAACGCGTTTCTCCGGGCCGTCGGTTTCGAGAGCCTGGCGAAGAACTGGCTCGGCTCGCCGGTCACGGCGTTGTGGGTGGTCATCTTCGTCCACTTCTGGAACACCTTCGGGCATTCCTTCATCCTGCTCCTCGCCGGGCTGTCCACCATCAGCCCGGAGCTCCTGGAAAGCGCGGCCCTGGACGGCGCGTCGAAACTGAAGACCAGCATCCACATCCTTTTCCCGATGCTGATGCCGGTATTCATCACCACGACGATCCTTTCCTTCATGGGAAAGATGCGGGCCTTCCACGTCGTGTGGGTCCTGACGAACGGCGGTCCGATGCACGGCACCGAAACCGTGGCGACCTACGTGCAGAAGCGCGCCTTCGGCTGGGCCAGCCTGGACCTGGGTTATCCCTCGGCGATCGCCGTTTTCTGGTTCATGATCGTGGTTATCGGCGTGTCGGTGATCAACCGGCGCCTGCAGAAAAACCTGGATTAGGGGGGAGGCATGACGAAAGCGGCGGCGAAAAAGCTCGCGCGGAACGGGGTCCTCACCGCGGTGCTGATGACGTTCACCTTCATCGTCCTCATTCCCTTCATCTGGATGATACTGATGTCCTTCCGGACCACCGGGGAAATTCTCGCATCCCCCTACGGCCTGCCGTCTCCCGTCCGGCTGGACAGCTACGTGCGGCTGTTCCTGGACCCGCAGATCAAATTCTACCGGTACATCCTGAACAGCGTCTTCGTGACCGCCGGCGCCCTGGCGATAACCCTTTCCCTGTCCACCCTGGGCGGATACGGTTTCGCCCGCAAGAGGTTCAACTTCCGGTACCGGGAACTGCTTTTCACGGTGCTGCTGTTCTCGCTGATGCTGCCGCCCCAGGCCATGTACATCCCGCAGTTCATCATGATGAGCAGGTACCGCCTGCTGAACACCCGGTTGTCCCTGGTGCTGCTGTATGCGGCCTACGCCGTCACGATCAGCACGTACCTGCTGAAGACCTACTTTTCCCAGCTGCCGGAGGAGCTGGAGGAGTCGGCCCGCATCGACGGCGCAGGCGACCTTCTGGTGTTTTTCCGGATCATGCTGCCGCTGACGAAGCCGGTGCTGGCCACCATCGTCCTCATCAACTTCAAGGAATTCTGGAACGAGCTCCTGATCGCCCTTACAATGGTGACGAAGCCGGAACTCCGGACCCTGCCCCTGGCGATGATGTACTTCGTGGGGGACAACGCCTCAGATTACGCCATGGCCGCCGCGAGCCTCGTGGTGGGGATGCTGCCGCTTCTCCTCCTGTACCTGTTTCTGGCGGAGAAATTCGTCGAAGGCATGACGGCCGGGGCCATAAAAGGGTAAATTGAAGCATGCGCGCCGCGGTGAAAACGAAAAAAACCGTAACGTCCCATCGGGAAGAAAAAACCTCCAGCGCCTGGGAAACCGCCTACACGACCATCAGGGACAGCATCCTGAACATGACCCTGAAACCCGGCGAAATGGTGTCCGAGGAAACCCTGTCGAAGAAGCTCGGCATTTCCCGCACCCCCGTCAGGGAGGCTTTCAAGCGGCTTGAGCAGGAGGGGCTCATCGTTTCCCAGAACCGGCGGAAGCGGGTCTACATCCTGACGATAAGCGAAATCGAGGAACTCTTCGACGTCAAATGCGCCGTGGAGGGGCACGTCGCCCTGCTCGCGGCGGAGCGGAAAACTCCGGAGCTCGCGCGGCGGCTCGGGGAAATCATGGAAAAGATGCGCCGCTTCCCCGTCGCGGAGCTCGGGCCCGGCGGCCGCGGCGAGGACGGCCCCGCCCTGGCCGCGTGGCTTGCCATCGACGAGGAATACCACGCGGCCTTGTACCTCATGGCGCGGAACCGCCGCGCCGCGGAGCTGATAGCGGGCCTGAACCGCCAGTGGCACCGCCTGCGGATGGGAATCAACGCCATGGAAGGCCGGGTCGAGAAGAGCATCGCCGAACACATCGAGCTGGGCGAAACCATCCTCCGCGGCGACGGCGGGGCCGCCCGGGACCTGATGATCCGGCATCTTTCGAACCTGAAAAGGACCATCGTCTCCATAATGAACATCTTTCACTTCCCCGCCGGCAAAGGTTGAATCCAGCGTCCGGATGGGGCATAATGGCGCAGTTTGAACGAATCCGGAGGATACCTGCATGATTTATGACACAATGGATAAAATCGCGTCCTACAAGGGGCTGGCGCGGAACCTCGACAGCGCCATCGACTACCTGGTCAAAAACAAAGTCTCGGCCCTGCCCGACGGGAAGCACCCGGTGGACGGCGACAGGGTCATCGTCCAGGTCTCGACCTACGAAACGAAGGACCTCCCCGCCGCGAAGTTCGAGGCCCACAGGAAGTACATCGACATCCAGTTCGTGCTGGAAGGAAAAGAGGCCTGCTACATGACGCCGCTGGAAGGCCTGGAACCCTCGGAGCCCTTCAGCGAGGAGCGCGATCTGGGTTTCTACAAGGGGGACGGAGGCGCCTTCCTGCCCCTGACGCCGGATGTTTTCGCGGTCTTCTTTCCCCAGGACGCCCACAAACCGTCCTGCGACCTGG
>CAZGUL010000189.1:0-6207 GCA_964529055.1 uncultured Spirochaetaceae bacterium | reverse complement strand
TCGATCTTGTTTTTCACATGACCCTGCAGGACACGCTGGGAAAGGTCCTCCGCCAGCTCAGCGAGAGGGAAAAGAAGATCATCCAGCTGCGTTTCGGACTGGACGGGGAAGGGCCTTTCACGCTGGAGGAAACGGGCAGGATGCTCGGCATCACCCGGGAGAGGGTCCGCCAGATCCAGGAAAAGGCCATGACGAAACTCCGCGGCATCACGCGCATCCAGGATTACCACGACATTTACTGATCATTTCCCCCCGGCGGACCTTGCAGGACGAAGGGTGAAGCCGCTATACTCTACGCATCAGCACATCAGGAGGATGCGTATGGCAGTATTTATAACCGGCGCGGGCGGCTTTCTGGGCCAGACCCTCGTGAACACCCTTATAGCCCAGGGAAAAAAGGTCCTCGCCTTCGATTACACGGCTCCGTCGACGGACGTCATGGAAAGCTGGAAGGGAAAAGCGGATTTCCGGCAGGGCGACATCCGGGACCGGAAACTCATTTCCGACCTCGTCGCCGAATCCGGCACCACCGATCCCATCGTCCACCTTGCGGGGATCCTGACCGCCGGCTGCGACCGGGACCCCCAGGCCGCGGTGGCGGTGAACTGGGGCGGGACCTACAATGTCCTCGAGGCGGCCCTTGCGAACGGCAAGAGGCGCGTCGTCCTGGCGAGCACCATCGGCGTGTACGGCCGTGGCCTCCCCCAGCCCATCAAGGAGCACATGGCCACCGAACCCGACGGCTGGTACGGGGTGACGAAACTCATGGCCGAACAGACGGGACTCCTGTACGTGCGGCGTCACGGCCTGGATTTCCGGGCGGTGCGCTTCGCGGCCGTGACGGGCTCCGGCAGGAAGGCCGCCACCGGCTCGGCGAGCCTGTTCACCTCCTACATACCGGAGAAGGCCGCCCTCGGCGAGCCCTACGCCATCGAGGTGACGCCGGACACATCCTACCCGGTGGTCTACATCAAGGACGCCGTGGATTCCCTGATCAAACTGATGTCCGCCCCGAAGGCCGACCGGAGGATCTACAACATTTCGTCGGGCAACGTGGTGGTGGACAAAATGGTGGAGGCGGTGAAAAAGCGGATTCCCTCCGCGCAGTTCAGCTACAAGCCCGATCCGGCCATCATGGCCGTCGTCGGCGGATACAAGGAATGGACCATCGATTGCGCGAGGGCGCAGGAAGACCTGGGATGGACTCCGGCCTATTCGGTGGACAAAATGGTCGAGGACATCATCGCGTCGGCACGAAAATAAAAGACCACGGCCCGGGGCGTCGAGGCCCCGGGCTTTTTTTTAATCCCTGGAGGGCGCAATGAAGAAAATCATCAATCAACCGGAAAGTTTCGTGGATGAAACCCTGGAAGGCATTCTCGCGGCCCACCCGGACAGGCTCGCCTGCGCGGACGGAAACCTCCGGTGCATCGTCCGTTCGGGGGCGGGAAAGGACGGAAAGGTCGCCCTCGTTTCCGGCGGCGGCTCCGGTCACCTTCCCCTCTTCATGGGTTACGTGGGCGACGGGATGCTGGACGGATGCTCCATCGGCGGCGTATTCCAGTCCCCCAGCGCCGACAACATGCTCGCCGTCACGAAGGCGGTGAACGCCGGAAAGGGCGTCCTGTACATCTACGGCAATTACTCGGGCGACAGGATGAATTTTACCATGGCCGCGGAAATGGCCGATCTGGAAGGCATCCGGGTCGAGCAGGTCCGGGGCTGCGACGACGTGGCAAGCGCTCCGAAGGGGGAGGAAAACAAACGCCGCGGGATCGCCGGCATCTTCTTCGTCTACAAGTGCGCCGGAGCCCGGGCCGCCGGCGGGGGCAGTCTGGACGAGGTGAAGGGCGTCGCAGAGAAGGCCGTTTCCCGGGTGCGTACCATGGGTGTCGCCTTGTCGCCGTGCACGATCCCCGAAGCCGGACGGCCGAATTTCTCCATCGGCGACGACGAAATGGAAGTCGGCATGGGTATCCACGGGGAGCCCGGCGTCAGAAGAACGAAACTCCGGCCGGCGGATGAAATCGTCGATGAAATGCTGGAAAAGATATTCGCCGATTACCCGTATGCGCCGGGAGACGAAACGGCGGTCCTCGTAAACGGTCTCGGGGCCACTCCGCGGGAGGAGCTTTACATCGTGTATCGCCGGGTCGCCCGGCGCCTGAAGGAAAAAGGCGTCACCGTCGTCAAGGTCTACGTCGGCGAATTCGCCACCTCCATGGAAATGGCGGGCTGCAGCGTATCGCTGTTCCACCTGGACGAAGAGCTGAAACGGCTGCTGCTTTCACCCGCATCGACACCGTTCTTCGAACAGGGAGCTCTGCCGTGACCGTGGGAAAGCCCGAAGTCGCCCGTGTTTTCGCCCGGCTGAAATCGATCATGGACGAAAATCGGGAAAACCTCATCCGTCTTGACGCGGAACTCGGCGACGGGGATTTGGGGATCACGATGACGAAGGCATTCTCCGCCGTGGAGGCGAAAACCGGAGAGATCATGGAAAAGGCCGCCGACCCCGGCCGCATGTTCGCGCTGGCGGGCACGGAAATCGCGAAATCGGCGCCGTCGACCATGGGGACTCTTCTCGCTTCGGCCTTCATGAAGGCCGGAAAAGGCGCCGCCGGCAGGGAGACCCTGGACGGCGGAGACCTGGCCGGGTTCCTTGCAGCCTTCGCCGACGGGATCGCCGGCCTGGGCGCCGCGAAACCGGGTGAAAAAACGATTCTGGACGTGCTGTATCCCGCCGCCGAAGCGGCCGCCGCCGCCGCGGAGCGGAACACCGGCGACATCCGGGAGGTTTTCTCGGCGGCGGTCGCGGCGGCGGAGGACGGCCTGGAAAAGTCGAAGTCGTTCATGGCCGTTCATGGCCGTCCCGGGATTTTCCGGGAAAAAACCGTCGGGCTCGTCGATCCCGGCGCCGCGACGGGAGTGCTCATCCTGCGCGCTTTTCACGAAGCCCTGGGCGGAGAAGCGGGACCCCGATAATACGGGACCGGCATCTTCCTCCGGCACATAATACAACGAGGAGAAAAAAATGGTACATCTTGTGGTGACCGCGATCGTCAAGGAAGGAATGATGGATGACTACCTGCGGGAATGCAGGAAAGTCAGGCCCCTGGTCCTGGCCGAAAAGGGCTGCGTCGAGTACACCTTCATCCGGGAGATACCCTCCCACCTGGCAATTCAGGAAAAAATCAACCCCGACAGGGTGACCCTCATCGAAAAGTGGGAAACCATGGAAGACCTTGCTGCCTACGGGCAGAGTTCCCACATGAAGGAATTCGGCCCCAGGGCCGGCGCGATGCGTCATTCCATAACCGCGGTGGTGGCCGAAACGGCGGTCTGATCCCCCGGGGTTCCGGAAGGTTCCGGGACCCCTCCCGCGGGAAAATAAATCTTGCACTATCCCCTCCGTTTTGATACCCTATGCGGCGAAGTCTGTATTCTTGTTGACATGAAAAGGAAACACCTTATGCAGTATTCTCAACGTGAATTTTGCGGGCGGCTTTCGCCGGATGATGCGGGCCGCGGCGTTGTTCTCGCCGGCTGGGTCGATGCGTTCCGGGACCACGGCGGCCTTCTCTTCATTCATCTGCGGGACCGCAGCGGTATCGTTCAGATTGTTTTCAATCCCGAATCCGCGTCGGAGGATGTTTTCCGAAGGGCGTCCGCGCTCCGGGCCGAATACTGCATCTCCGTGCGTGGTGTGGTTGCCAGGCGCCTACCGGGGACCGAAAACCCCGGCATCGAGACCGGCGGCATCGAAGTCCTGGTGGACGACCTTGAACTTCTGGCCGAGTCCGACACCCTGCCCTTTCCGGTTTCCGAAAAGGCGATGGTCGCCTCCGGGGCCGCCGCGAAGCAGGACCTGGTCGCTGAGGACCTGCGTCTCCAGTACCGGTACCTGGACCTGCGCCGGCCTTCCATGCGGGACAATATCGCCGCGCGGCACAGGATTTTCCAGCGGGTCCGCCGCTTCCTCGACGAAAGGGGTTTCCTTGAAATCGAAACACCGGTCCTTACCATGAGCACACCCGAAGGCGCCCGGGACTATCTGGTTCCCAGCCGCGTCCATCCCGGGAATTTCTACGCCCTGCCCCAGTCGCCGCAGCTCTTCAAACAGCTTCTGATGATCGGGGGAATGGAACGCTACTTCCAGCTGGCCCGATGCTTCCGTGACGAGGACCTGCGTCCCAACAGACAGCCCGAATTCACCCAGCTCGACCTCGAGGCTTCGTTCATCGACGAGGAATTCATTTACGGGCTCATCGAGGAGCTCGCCGTGGAGATGTTCGCCGTCGGCGGAATCACCCTCTCCCGTCCCTTCCCCCGGATGACGTGGAACGAGGCCATGGAAACCACCGGGTCGGACCGGCCCGATCTGCGGTTCGGCCTGCGGTTCGTCGACGTCACCGACGTTTTCACCGACACCAAATATTCCATTTTCCGGCAGATCCTGCAGCGCGGCGGCAGCATCAAGGGCATCAACGTCAAGGGCCAGTCGGAAAAGCTCAGCAAAATCGTACTGCAGAATGAATACGCCAAGGAGATCGCCCCGTCCTTCGGCGCCAAGGGAATGACGTGGATGCGCGTCACGGAGGGAAAACTCGAGTCCAACATCGTGCAGTTTTTCAGTTCCCGGGAACAGGAGGAGCTCGTCAGCAGGTTCGGGGCCGCCGACGGGGACGTTCTCATCATGATCGCCGACACTCAGGCGGCCGTCGTCGCGTCCGCCCTGGGCCAGCTCCGCCTCCATCTGGCGAACCGCCTGGAACTGATTCCCGCGGATGCCTTCCGCCCCGTCTGGGTGACGGAATTTCCCCTCTTCGAGGCCGCGGAAGGCGGCGGGGTGTCATCCAGCCACCATCCCTTCACCGCTCCGGACCGGGTCGATTTCGATCCGAAAAACGTCGAGGAACTTTTGACCCTCCGCTCCCGGGCCTACGACCTGGTGGTGAACGGGGAGGAACTCGGCGGAGGCAGCATCCGGATCAACGATCGTAACCTTCAGCGCAAAATATTCACGGCCCTGGGACTGTCGGACGAGGAAATCAAGGATAAATTCGGTTTCTTCCTGCGGGCCTTCGACTTCGGAGCGCCGCCCCACGGGGGGCTCGCCCTCGGCATGGACCGCACCGTTTCGATGATCCTCGGAACCCCGTCCATCCGGGAAGTCATCGCATTCCCGAAAAACCGGAGCGCCGCCTGTCCCCTTACGGGAGCCCCTTCCCGGGTGAAACGGGGCCAGCTCGCGGAACTCGGTCTTCTGAACCTTGGGGGAAAGGACTTTCTGCCGGGAACGGCGGAAAGCGAGGACCGGATCGGCCGCCTTTCCTGGGTTTCCCGCATCGGCGTTTCCTCCGGGGAACGCCCGGAAATCGAGAAAACCCTGAAGCAGGCGGACGATCTCGCCCGCACGGCCGCCGAAAATGCAGGCGGGGAGGAACCCGTCCGATCCGCCGCCCCCGCGGCGAACCGGATGCGGCCCGGAACCGAAGGAACCGTATCGGACCTGGCGGAATCGGGCAAACTGCTGAAGAGCTCCCCTTCGGTCAAGGGGAATTACTTCAAAGTTTCCGGCATTCTGGACTGACGGGAGGCCGCGATCATGGAACCGTTTTTCTGCTACGAAAATTCCGCCGTGTCCCCTGCCGGGACCCCGTCCGTCACAGCCGCGATCCAGCCCTGCATCTCCGCCGCGGGCTGGCCCGCGGAGGCCGGATCGAACGCCCTAGCCGGCTTCGTCGCATTGGAGGACTCCGCGGTGGTGAGCCGGCTTCGGGATGCCGGCATCCCGATCCGGGGTGAAGTCCGGACCAGCGAATTCGGTTTCGGTCTTTCCGGCAGCGCCGCAGGCCGGGCCGTCGCGGCGAAGGCCGTCGCGGCGGAACTGATGCTGGACATTGCCGGAGAAAGCCGGGCCGCTGCCGCGAAGGCCGGCGCCTGGGGCTTCAAGGCCGGCTGCGGTACGGTTTCCCGCCGCGGACTCATCGGCCTGGCGCCCTCGATGGAGACCGTCGGCATCCTTGCGCAAAATCCACCGGTTATACGGGATATTCTCGCGGCGGTTTCAGGCCCGGACGAAAACGATTTTTCCCTGCCCGACGACGGGCCGCCGGATTTCTCCCGCCGTGAAATCGTTCCCGGAAAAACGATCATCGGCGTCGTCGCGGAAGCCCGTTCCGCCCTGTCGACGGAAGCGGAAAA
>CAZGUL010000188.1:0-6217 GCA_964529055.1 uncultured Spirochaetaceae bacterium | reverse complement strand
GACATGCTCCGGGACATCGAGAAAAACGGGATGGACGCGGTCAGGAAATACAGCGAAAACCTCGACGGGTGGAACCCGCCCTCTTTCGAACTGTCCCCGGCGGAGGTGGAAGCGGCGATCGCCGCGACGCCCGAAGGGGTCGTCCGGGACACCGACATCTGCCAGGGCAACGTGCGGGCCTTCGCCAGGGCCCAGCTCGCGACGATGCTCCCGCTGGAAACCGAGATCCGTCCGGGCGTCGTCCTGGGCCACAGGCACATACCTGTCAATTCCGTGGGGGCCTACATTCCCGGCGGTCGCTACCCGATGTTCGGTTCGGCGCAGATGAGCATCATTCCCGCGAAGACGGCGGGTGTGAAGACCGTCACGGCGTGCACGCCTCCGGTTAAGGGTGCGGGGTATTACCCGGCCACGATCAACGCGATGAAAAAGGCCGGGGCGGACAGGATCCTCGTCATCGGCGGCGTTCAGGCCTTCGCGCTGATGGCCTTCGGCCTGGACGGGGCCGCCCCGGTGGACATGATCTGCGGCGCGGGCAACAAATTCGTCGCCGAGGCGAAGCGCCAGCTCTTCGGGAGATGCGGGATCGACCTCCTGGCGGGTCCGACGGAAATCCTGGTCATCGCCGACGACGGGGCTGACCCGGACCTCGTGGCCTGCGACCTTCTCGGCCAGGCGGAACACGATCCCGCGTCGGGACCCTGCCTTGTCTGCCGCAGCGAGGCCTTCGCGCTGGCGGTGCTGGAGCGTGTCGCCGCGCGGCTGGAAACGCTGGAAACCCGCGACGTCGCGTCGGTGTCCTGGGAACGAAACGGGATCGTCATCGTCGCCGACTCCGACGAGGAAGCCGCCGCTGCGAGCGACGATTACGCCCCGGAGCACCTGGAGCTCCATGTGGCAAATCCGGAGTACTATTTCTCCCGGCTCACGAATTACGGCTCCCTCTTCATCGGCGAGGAAACAACCGTCGCCTACGGGGACAAGAGCATCGGCACCAACCACATCCTGCCGACGAGCCGGTCGGCCCGCTACACCGGGGGCTTGTGGGTCGGAAAATTCCTGAAAACCTGCACCTACCAGCGGATGACACCCGAGGCGAGCAGGGACATCGCGGACCTCACGGAGCGTCAGTGCCGCATGGAGAGGATGATCGCCCACGCGGAAACGGCGCGGATCAGGAAAATGCGGTTCGGGAGCTGAAGGCAAAAAAAAACGCGGAACTTGCGTTCCGCGCCTTCAACAGTATGATGAAAAGCTAAGCTGCATGCGGCGAAGAGGACTTGAACCTCCATAGGGGAACCCCTGCTAGCCCCTCAAGCTAGTGTGTCTACCAATTTCACCATCGCCGCATTATCTGTTTATGGCACGCATTTTATCCGTCCCCGTTCATCGTGTCAAGACCGGGGAGGCGAAAATGGGGGCAAAACGCCGCCTGCCTGCTTGCGCCGATCGCCATTGTCTTTTACTATGATCGTGACGCTCATCATACAGGCGGTACGGGATCGTGAAAATCGCTTTTCTTCATTATCACGCGAAGCGGGGAGGGATAACCCGCGTCATCGAGCAGCAGATGGAAGCCCTCCGGGACGACGCGGAATGCCTTTTCCTGGCCGGCAACGGGGCGGATCCGGAAACCCGCGCAAAGCCGGAGCTCATTGCCGGCATCGGATACGACGGCATGAGGTCGGACCAGAGCCCCTTCGCGGTCGCGGAGGAGGTCCTCGCGGCGATCACCGCGAAATGGCCCTCCGGCTGCGACATCCTTCATGTTCACAATCCGGTGCTGAACAAAAACCGTGACTTTCTGGCCGTGCTGCGCATCCTGGCGGGGAAGGGGGTCAGGCTTTTCCTGCAGGTCCATGATGCGGCGGAGGACCTCCGTCCCCATTCCTACTACCGGGATGAGGAATATCCGGAAAACTGCCACTACGGCGTCATCAATACCCGGGATTACCGGCTTTTTCTCGACGCGGGGCTCCGGCCGGAAGGACTTCACAGGGTGTTCAACGTTGTACAGCCCCTGCCGCGGTCGGAGCGGACCGAGGCGAAATCCTCCCGGAAGCTGCTGCTCTACGCGGTGAGGGCCATCCGGCGGAAGAATCTGGGCGAGGCGATGCTGCTGTCCTGTTTCATCCCCCGGGGTTTCCGGGTCGGGCTGACGCTGCCGCCCACGAGTCCGGCGGACTATCCGTCCTACGAGGAGTGGAAATCATTCGCCGTCCAGGAACGTCTGTCCGTCGATTTCGAGCTCGGTCTCGGCCGTCCGCTGGACGAACTCGTTTCGCGTTCCGCCCTGATGATAACCACCAGCGTCAGGGAAGGTTTCGGTTTTTCGTTCCTGGAACCCTGGACCGCCGACCGGGCGGTGGTGGGGCGGCGGCTCGACGCGGTGGCGCCGGATTTCGAGGCCGCCGGCGTGGACCTGTCCACGCTGTATTCCCGGATCCGTTGTCCCCTGGACCTTTTCGATGCGGGGAGGCTCCGGACGGTGTGGATCCGGACCGTGGAGACGCTGTGCGCGGAGTTCGGCCGGGAGACACCCTTCGACCCGCGGTCCGCATGGGAGAGTCTGGCTGCCGGCGGATGCGTCGATTTCGCGTACCTGGACGCCGAAGCCGCGCGGGGAATAACGGCGGAGTGCAGGCGCAGCGAGGTCGTGCGCGCCCGCCTGTCCGCGGTCAACCCCTTTCTCGACGCCCTGACGGAACCGATGAACGACGCGGACCTCATCGGGCGGAACAGGGATGCGGTGCGAAAAAATTACAGCCTGGCGGCCTACCGGAAGACCCTGCTGGATGTTTACGAAAAGGTCGCGGGCCGGGACGTCGCCCAGAGGATCGACAAGAAAAGACTTCTAGGCTCGTTTCTCACACCGGAAAATTTCCTCCTGGGAGGCATGTAGGCGGGAATGGACGAAACGGAAAAACTCGTCGGTCTGATCCGCGGCTGGTCCCCCCCCCTGCAGCCGGAGCCCCCGGGTGAAGCGGCCCAAAAAAGCCTCAGGCTTCTGGCGGAGAGAATGGAGTCCTCCCGCGGCGAACGCCGCGCCGATTACAGGGCGGTTCTCTTCGACGTGTACGGGACCCTCTTCGTTTCCGGCTCCGGCGATATCGGGACCGTGGAGGACGGCTCCGGGGACGGAGGACGCGGGGAGGTCCTGGCACCCTTCGCGGCCCCGGGGGACCTGCCCCGTCTCCGGGCCGGGTTCGCCGCCGCGGTGAAGGAGCGGCACGCCGCCGCGCGGAGGGTTTCCGCGCGGGATATCCCCGCCCCGGAAATCCGGGTCGAGGAGGTGTGGGCGGACGTTCTCGGCCTCCGCAGCGTGGAGGCGGCGCGGGAATTCGCGCTGCGCTTCGAGCTGGCGGTCAACCCCGTGTATCCCATGCCGGGCCTCCCGGAAACCCTCGCCCGGCTCCGCGCCTCCGGCGCCCTCCTCGGTATCGTCTCCAACGCGCAGTTCTTCACGCCCCTGCTTTTTCGGGCTTTTCTGGGAGGGGAGCCGGAAGCCCTGGGTTTCGATCCGGCGCTCCTGGTCTACTCGTTCCGGGAGGGCGAGGCGAAACCGTCCCCCCGCCTGTTCGAAAAAGCGGCGAGGGGTCTCGCGTCCCGGGGAGTGCGGCCGGAGGAGGCGCTCTTCGTGGGCAACGACATGCTGAACGACGTCTGGGCCGCGAAGACCGCCGGTTTCGCCGCCGCCCTGTACGCAGGCGACGGGAGGTCGCTTCGCCTCCGCGGGGAGGACCCCCGCTGCGCGAGTCTCGTTCCCGACATGATCCTGGAAAATCCGGCGGAGGCGGCTGGCGCGGGAGACGGGTCCGGATTACACTGAAGAGGAGAGGAAAATACCATGTACGTCATCAAAACCATCAGCAAGATAGAGCAGGTCGGATTCGTCTCCACCCGGTTTCAGGGCATCGACGGCGTGTCGCTGGAAACCCGCAAGTGGGCCCAGGTTTTCGAGAAACTCGGCTTCGAGACCTTCTTTTTTTCCGGGCTTTCGGACTGGCACCCGGACCGTTCCATGGTCGTTCCCGAAGCCTTCTTCGGCCACCCGGAGGTCAAGACCATCCAGGACGAGGCCTTCGGCGGGACGACACGCCACGAGGGCCTTTCCGGCCGCATCCAGGCCCTCCGCAAAATTCTGAAGGAATCCCTGCACGAGTTCATCGACCGGTGGGAGATCGACCTGCTGGTGGTGGAGAACGCCCTGACGATCCCTATGAACATTCCGCTGGGCCTGGCCATAACGGAAGTCATCGCCGAGACGGGCATCCCGACGATAGCCCATCACCACGACTTCGCGTGGGAACGCCAGCGTTTCACCGTCAACTGCGTCGGCGACTACATGTCCATGGCCTTTCCGCCAGACCTTTCGCCGATAACCCACGTGACGATAAACACCGAAGCCCGGCGCAACCTGAGTTTCCGCAGGGGCCTTTCATCCACGATCATCCCGAACGTGTTCGACTACTCGGTCCCGGCGCCGGAAATCGACGATTACAGCAAGGACCTCCGGGACGCCCTGGGCATCGCGGCGGACGACATCTTCATCCTGCAGCCCACCCGCATCGTGGCACGGAAGGGGATCGAGGCGGCGGTGGAGCTGGCCAACCGGATGGGCGGGAAGAAAATCAAACTGGTGATCTCCCACCAGGCGAAGGACGAAGGGTCGGACTATGCCGACAGGATCATGTCCTACGCCCGGCTCCTCGGCGTGGACCTCATCGTGCGGCCGGACATCATCGGCGAGTTCCGGGGCACCGACGAGAAGGGGCAGAAGATTTACAGCCTCTTCGACGTGTATCCCCACGCGGACTTTGTCACCTATCCGTCCACGTACGAAGGCTTCGGCAACGCGTTCCTTGAGGCGATCTACTTCAGGAAGCCCCTCATGGTGAACCGCTATTCCATATTCCAGAGCGACATCGAGCCGGTCGGGTTCGACGCGGTGATAATGGACACCTACGTTACGGAGAAGGACGTCGAGAAGACCTGGCGCTTTCTGCGGGACGCGAAGTACAGGAAGGACACGGTGGAGAAGAACTTCGAGCTGGCGGCCAGGTATTTTTCCTACGACGTCCTGGAGCAGAAGATACGGTCCATCCTGCTCAATTTCGGGATTTCCCTGCTGTAGGACGGCGCTACCGGCCCATCAGAATCTCGTTGGTAATGGCGACCTTCGTTTTCCGGAGTTCCTCGGAAATGGACACCTTGTACACGTGGGGATTGAGTATCCGCGTGTAGGTCGGGTCCAGGTTTTCAATCTGCGAAAGGGTCCTGATCCGTATGTCGTTCAGGCCCGGGCGGGGCCCGACGGCCTTTCCCGCCTCCATCCGTTTTTCCAGAAGTGGGATGATGCCGCCGGACGCTTCCAGCGTGAAGTGCCGGTAGTCCATGTAGGGGTGGTGGAACAGCACCGGGTCGCCGGGGCGGAAATCGCTTCCGTCGAAGGCTATCAGGTCCGCCAGCGGCCCGCCCTTGTCGTCGTAAAAGCGGTACACCTGCTTGATGCCCGGGTTGGTGGACTTTTCCGGATTGTCGGACACCTTCATGGTTGGTATGAACGCTCCGTTCCTTTCCCGGGCCGCGAGCTTGTAGACCCCCGTCAGCGCCGGATCGTTGCCGCCGGTGACGAGATGGGTGCCGACCCCCCAGAAATCGATGGGACATCCCGCGGAAACCAGGCTGTGGACGATTTCCTCGTCCAGCTCGTTGGACACCGCGATCTTCGCGTCTTCCAGGCCCGCACGGTCCAGGGCCCGCCGGACTTCAAAGCTCAGGTACTGCATGTCGCCGGAATCGAGCCTGACCGCGAAGGGAAGGCCGAGGGCCTTCAGTTTCCGGCCCGCGGTGACGGCGTTCGGTACGCCGCTCCGCATGGTGTTGTAGGTGTCGATCAGCAGGGTCGTCGCTTTCGGGTAGAGCTCGGCGTAGCGGGCGAAGGCCTCCTCCTCCGAGTCGAAGGCCATGACCCACGAATGGGCCATGGTGCCGCTGACGGGGATGCCGAAGGTCTTTCCCGCCAGCGTGTTGGACGTGGACGACGCGCCCCCGATGAAGGCCGCCCGGCTTGCGGACATCGCCCCGTCCGGACCCTGGGCGCGCCGGAGGCCGAACTCCATGATCCGGCCCCGGTTCGAGGCCAGGTATATCCGGGCGGTCTTCGTGGCGATCAGGGTCTGGAAATTGACGATGTTCAGCAGCATGCTCTCGATGA